>DRKV01000252.1 GCA_011051635.1 Chloroflexota bacterium
GAGAGGAGCATGGGGAGGCAGGGATTGGGAAGCAGGAAATGATGGGATGGGGAGATGATGGGATGATGAGATGGGGAGGTGATGAGATGATGAGGTAGGGAGATGAGGTGGGGAGGAGAGGGGGGGATGAGGCGATGAGGGGATGATGAGGTGGGGGGATAAATGCACCGGGCAAGACGATACACCTAATCCCCAGTCCCTAATCCCAAGTCACCCACTCACCCACTCACCCCCTCCACCACCGCGCCGATGACCGTATCCGCGGCCACGCCCTCGGCCTGAGCCTCGAAGTTGAGAATCAGGCGATGACGCAGGGCGGGGAGAGCGGCGGCGCGCAGGTCGTCCAGGGCGACGTTGTAACGGCCATCCAGCAGGGCGATGATTTTCCCCGCCAGGATGAGGGCCTGCATCCCGCGGGGGCTGGCGCCGTAGCGCACATAGCGCCGCACCGCTTCGGGAGCGCTTTCGTCATCGGGGTGGGTGGCGCGCACCAGACGGGCAACGTAGGCGGTCACGTGGCTGGCAATCGGGACGCGGCGTGCCAGCGCCTGCATTTGCAGGATGGTCCCGGCGTCGGCCACCGCTTCGGCGTGCGGAATCTCCGCCCCCGTGGTGCGGTTGGCAATCTCCACCAGGTCGTCCACGTCGGGATAGGGCACCTCAATCTTGAAGAAGAAGCGGTCCAGTTGGGCCTCGGGGAGGGGATACGTGCCCTCCATCTCCAGCGGATTTTGGGTCGCCAGGACGAAGAAAGGTTCCGGCAGGGGGCGGGTCACTTTGGCAACCGTGACGCTGTGCTCCTGCATGGCCTCCAGCATGGCGGATTGGGTCTTGGGGGTGGCGCGGTTGATTTCATCGGCCAGCACCAAATTGGCGAAAATCGGCCCCGCCTCGAACTGAAAACGCCGCCTGCCCGTCTCGTCCTCCACCACGAGATTGGTTCCCACGATGTCGGCGGGCATCAAATCGGGGGTGAACTGGATGCGGGCGAAAGAGCAATCCACCGCCTCGGCCAGGGTGCGCACCAGCATGGTCTTCCCCAGACCGGGAACCCCTTCCAGGAGGGCGTTGCCGCCCGCCAGCATGGTGATGAGCGCCTGCCGGATGAGGGCGCGTTGCCCGACAATGACGCGTCCGACCTGGGCTTCGATGGCTTCGGCGGTCTGGCGGAATGCTTCGGGGGAGAGGGAGGGGGTGTTTTCCATAGCGGGGTCTCCTTGAAGTACGGGGCTGTGTGTATAAGCGTACCATAAAAACGCCGCGTTCTGCCGTCTTCCGCGAGCAGAGAGTACTCAAAAAATGTAGAACCCAAAGTTGTGGTTGTGGGACAACTGCGAGCAGTTGTCCCACTCTTTTCTGCAAAACATGAGCACTCCTCGCGAGCAGGGAAAGCGGTCTCCTCGGAGTAACACTTCGAGGACAGCCCGCGGGGCTATCTCTAGTACCCCAGTACCAGAAAATCGCTGGAATCGTCTTTGCGAAACCCCTGTTTTGCGTTATCATAGGGGCATTAGTCTCTGGCGGGCACCCTATGACGGAAAACGCTCTTCTCATCCTGGGCATCAGCGTGCTGGCAGCCGTCCTCATCGGGGGGATAGGAGGATACGCCCTGCACGGTGCTTTGGCGCGCAAACGCCTGCGCGCTTTGCGCGCGGCCATTTATCGGGACGCGAAGAAACTCGAGCGGCAACGCTCCAGCATGATTTACGACCTGGTTTCCAGCATGAGTTCCACGCTCAACTACCAGCGGCTCCTGGAAATTGCCCTGGATGCAGGTACCAAAGTTCTCGCCGAAAAAGAACCCTCCATTGCCCCTTTGGTAAGCGCCTTCTTCCTCTTCGACCACGACGAAGCCAATCCTGACCGCATGGTGTTGCGCGTCGGTTCCTCGCGCGGCTTCACCCCGGCTGACCGCCGGGCTATCGTGGAGGGCATCAGCGGCTTGTTGGCAGAGACCATTGAACACGCAGAAGCGCGTCTCTCCCGCAACCTCTCTCAGGACCCGGAACTCTCCCGGATTGTGGCCCTGCGGAGTTGCTCCAGCGGTTACTGCATTCCCCTGCGCGCCGGCCTGGAGACTTACGGCGTGCTGCTTTTCGCCCATCCTGACGAAAAATTCTTCACCAAAGAACGCTGCGACCTGCTGGACATCGTCGGGCATCAGGCCATGATAGCCATGCAAAACGCCCGCCTGTACGCCGACCTGGAGCAGGAAAAAGAGCGCATGATGGAAATTCAAGAGGAGGCCCGCAAGAAACTGGCTCGCGACCTGCACGACGGGCCGACCCAATCCGTGGCCGCCATCGCCATGCGAGTCAATTTTGCCCGGCGGTTGATGGAACGCGACATGGAAACCGCCCAAGAGGAACTCGTCAAAATCGAAGACCTGGCGCGCCGTACCACCAAGGAAATCCGGCACATGCTCTTTACCCTGCGCCCTCTGGTGCTCGAATCGCAGGGGCTGAAGGCCGCCTTGCAGGCCATGGCCAACAAGATGCGCGAGACCTACAACCAGAACGTGCTCATCGAGGTGCAGCCGGAAGCAGTGGAAAACCTGGAAATGGGCAAGCAGGCCGTCGTCTTCTACATCGCCGAGGAAGCAGTCAATAACGCCCGCAAACACGCTGAAGCCGCCCACATCTGGGTGCGGCTGAAACTCATCAAGGCCGACATCGCCTTGCTGGAAATTCAGGATGACGGCGTGGGCTTCAACCTGGGAGCGGTGGATGCCACCTACGACAATCGCGGCAGTTTGGGGATGGTCAACATGCGCGAGCGCGCCGAACTGGTCAACGGTCTGCTGCATATCGAGTCGGAGGAGGGGAAGGGAACCCGCATTCAGGTCGTCATTCCCTTGACCGAAGAGGCCCACGACCGGCTGCGCAACCGGAAGGTATGATATGCCCCACACGAAGGGTTTGCACTATCGGGTACACGGAGAAGGAGAAAACGGCACCCCGCTGGTGCTGGTACACGGCGCGGGCGGCAACCTGTGGCACTGGCCGCCCCAAATCCGTCATCTGGAGGGCCGCCCGGTCTATGCGCTGGATTTGCCGGGGCACGGCGATTCTCCGGGAGGGGGCAAAGACAGCATTGCGGGATACGCGCAGGCCGTCATTGGCTGGATGGAAGCCCTGGGGCTTCCGCCGGTATGTTTAACGGGACATTCCATGGGGAGCGCAATCGCCCTTCAGGTTGCGCTGACCGCCCCAAAGCGGGTCCGCTCCCTGGGGCTGGTCGGCAGCGGCGCCCACCTTCCGGTTTCCCCGCGCATCCTGGAAGGGGCAGCCTCCCCGGAGACCTTTCCCGCTACCGTACAGTTCATCACCAAGTGGTCTTTCCACCTGGAAACCGACCCCGCTTTGAAATCGCTGGCACAGGAGCGCATGATGCAGGTGCCTCCTTCGGTGCTGCACAACGACTTCCTGGCCTGCTCCCGTTTCGACCTGCGCTCCGAGTTGCGCCGCCTGACCATGCCCGCCCTGGTGGTGTGCGGCGAGGCCGACAAGATGACGCCCCCGGAATTCTCGCGCTTCCTGGCCGAGAACCTGCCCCAGGCCGCGCTGCGTCTGATTCCCCGCGCCGGGCACATGGTCATGCTGGAGCAGCCCGAAGCCGTAGCCGGGGCCCTGTGCTCCTTCCTGGCAGAGGTGGATGAGGGGTGAGGTGATGATGAGTGGGGGAAAGTGGTACGCTGTACACTGTACGATGCACTTCCCCACTTTCGTACTTTCGTACTTGCCTACTTGCCACTTGCACACTTGCCCATTTTTCCACCTTGCCAATTCAAGCCGGGATGAGTATAATCAGGGGCGCTTGTCCGGGCGGGTAGCTCAGTTGGTTAGAGCGTTGCGTTGACATCGCAAAGGTCGTAGGTTCGAGTCCTATCCCGCCCACCAAAATCCATACCCCAAACGCCATGACCGGGACGAGTAAGCGGCCCGGCAGCCGCCAGGGAGAGACGGCCACGGATTGAGAGCCGTCTTCGGCAGCCCCCGCTGAAAACCCCCCGCGAGCGTGACCCCGAAAGGCCCCGCCGAGTACGCCGGGTACGAGTAAGGGAAACGGCTGGCCCCGTTATCGGCCCCAAACGAGATGCCTCGCGCCCGACGCGGGGTAATCTGGGTGGAACCGTGAGCGTGTTGATGACACTCTCGCCCCAGAGCGGGCGAGAGTTTTTATTTTCGGAGGCACACCAATGGCAGAGCAAAAAGTGAAATCCCCTCAAACGCCGGAACGGTACGAGGATACCTGGCTGTACCGCATCCGCCACTCGGCCGCGCACATCATGGCGCAGGCCGTCCTGGAAATGTTCCCGGAGGGCAAGGTCGCCATCGGCCCGCCCATCGAGAACGGCTTCTACTACGATTTCGACCTGCCGCGCACCCTCACCCCCGAAGACTTGAAAGCCATCGAGAAGCGGATGCGGCAGATTATCGCCGGCAAGCACCCCTTCAAGAAGACGGTGGTCAGCGCCGAGGAAGCCCGCCGGATTTTCAAAGACCAGCCCTACAAACTGGAGTTGATTGACGGTCTCGAAGAGGGCGGCTACGACGAATACGGCAACCCCCTGGACGAGAAGCCCGAAATCTCGATTTACCAGCACGACACCTTCGTAGACCTGTGCCGCGGCCCGCACGTGGAGCACACCGGGCAACTCAACCCCTCCGCAATCAAATTGATGAACGTCGCCGGGGCATACTGGCGCGGCGATGAGCACAATCCCATGCTGCAACGCATCTACGGGACGGCCTGGGAGACCAAAGAACAACTCAAGGAATACCTCCACATGCTGGAGGAGGCCAAAAAGCGCGACCACCGCAAACTGGGCAAACAACTCCAGATTTTCACCTTCGATGAGGAAGTCGGCCCCGGCCTGCCTTTGTGGCTGCCCAACGGCGGCATCATCATCGAAGAACTGGAAAAACTGGCAAAAGAGATGGAATACAAGGCCGGTTACGAGCGCGTCCGCAGCCCTCACCTGACCAAGGAAGACCTGTTCCTGCGCAGCGGGCACCTGCCCTACTACGCCGAGAGCATGTACCCGCCGATGGAACTGGACGACGGGGTGCGCTACTACATCAAGCCGATGAACTGCCCCTTCCATCACAAAATCTTCGCCAGCGTGCCGCGCAGTTACCGCGATTTGCCCCTCCGTCTGGCCGAATACGGAACCTGCTACCGCTACGAGAAAAGCGGCGAACTTTTCGGTCTGATGCGCGTCCGCTCGATGCAGATGAACGACGCCCACATCTACTGCTCCGAGGAGCAATTCGAAGAAGAGTTCATGGCCGTGATTGCCATGTACCGGGAATACTTCGACCTGTTCGGCATCGAAAAGTACGTCATGCGCCTGAGCACGCACCACAAGCGCGGCCTGGGCAAGAAATACGTGGATAACGAACGCCTGTGGCTGAAGACCGAAGACATGGTGCGCCGCGCCATGACCAACGGGAACGTTCCCTTTGTGGAGGTGCCCGACGAAGCCGCCTTCTACGGCCCCAAGATTGACGTCCAAATCTGGAGCGCCATCGGACGCGAGTTCACCCTGGCGACCAACCAGGTGGATTTCGCCGTCCCGGAGCGCTTCGACCTGAAGTTCATCAACCGCGAAGGCAAGGAAGAGACTCCCCTGTGCATCCACCGCGCCCCGCTGAGCACCCACGAGCGGATGGTAGGCTTCCTCATCGAGCACTACGCCGGCGCCTTCCCCGTCTGGCTGGCTCCCGAACAGGTACGCATCATCCCCATCACGGACGCCCACGCGGAATACGCCCGCAAACTGGAGCGGCAACTGCGCGCCGAGTTCGTGCGCGCCCGCGCCGACCTGGGAGCGGAGCGTATGAACGCCAAAATCCGCCGGGCGCAGGGCTTCAAAGTTCCCTACATGCTGGTGGTCGGCGACCGCGAAGTGGCCGAGGGAACGGTCTCCCTGCGTCGGCGGGACGGTTCGCGCCGCAACGACATGCCCTTCGCCGAGTTCATGGCCCTGGTCAAAGAGCGCATCGCCACCCGCTCCGCGGCGTTGTAGGACAGGTCCCCGCCCACGCATGGCATGGGTGCAGGCAAATGTTGTAGAAGACGGCAGTTGAAACTGCACCAACGTCTGCGAAGTTGCCC
>DRKV01000253.1 GCA_011051635.1 Chloroflexota bacterium
AGTCAGGTAGTCGGGTAGTCTGGTGGTCAAGGAGTGGGGAGCAGAGGTTGGGGGGCGGGGGGGAATCCGTTGTCCGTTGTCCGTTGTCTGTGGTCTGTGGTCTGTGGTCTGTCGTCTATCGTCCACCGCCCATCATCCATCGTTCTTCATTCGTTTGAGTTTCTCAATCAGGGCCTGGGGCAGGTCGGGCAGGGTGACGGTTTGTTCGATGCCCAGGGCGCGGCGTTGGGCGGCGCGCCAGCGTTCCAGGCGGGCGGCGATTTCGCGTTCGTAGCCTACGGAGGAGGGGATGTAGAAGTAAGTGCCCAGGAGGCTGCGGGGCAGGTATTGCTGCGGCAGGAAGTGTTCGGGGTCGTCGTGAGGATAGCGGTAGTTCTTGCCGTGTCCCAGGGCACGGGCATCGCGGCTGGGGTCCTTGAGGTGGTCGGGCACTTCCCCGGCGCCTTGACGGGCAATCATTTGCCAGGCCTTGAAGTAGGCGGTGGTCGTGTTGGATTTGGGCGCTGTCGCCAGGTAGAGGGTGGCCTCCACGATGGGGAAGACGCCCTCCGGCAGCCCGATGTACTCGAAAGCCTGGGCCGCGGCATTGGCAACCATCAATCCCTGGGGGTCGGCCAGCCCGACATCTTCGGCGGCCAGAATCAGAAGACGGCGGAGGATGAAGCGCGGCTCCTCGCCGGCGTAGAGCATCTTCGCCAGCCAGTAGAGGGCCGCGTCCGGGTCGGAGCCGCGCACGGACTTGATGAAGGCGCTGACGGTATCGTAGTGAGCATCGCCGTCCTTGTCGTAGAGCACGGCGCGCTGCTGGATGGATTCTTGCGCCACCTCAAGGGTGATGCGGATGCGCCCCTCCGCATCCGGCGGGGTGGATTCCACGGCCAGTTCCAGGGCGTTGAGGGCGTTGCGGGCGTCCCCACCGGCCACGCGGACGAGATGGTTCAGGGCTTCCTCGTCCAGAAGCACCTGCCGCTTGCCGTAGCCGCGCTGCGGGTCGCGCAGGGCACGTTCCAGCAAGATGCGGATGTGGCGGTCTTCCAGCGGATACAGGCGGAAGATGCGCGAACGTGAGACCAGCGCCGAATTGACCTCAAAGTAGGGGTTTTCGGTGGTCGCCCCAATCAGGGTGACGGTTCCGTTTTCCACGTGCGGCAGGAGGGCGTCCTGCTGGGCCTTGTTCCAGCGGTGAACCTCGTCCACAAAGAGAATCGTGCGCCGATGGTACAGTTTGCGGCGTTCCAGGGCGTTCTTGACGACCTCGCGCAGGCGGGCTTTGCCGTCCAGGACGGCGGAGAGGGTCTCGAAGGCGGAGCGGGTCTGGTTGGCAATCACCATTGCCAGGGTGGTTTTGCCGCTTCCCGGCGGCCCCCACAGCAAGATGGACGAGAACAGCCGGTCGGCCTCGATGGCGCGGCGCAGCAACTTGCCTTTCCCCAGGATGTGTTCCTGCCCGATGTACTCGTCCAGGGTACGCGGGCGCATCCGCGCCGCCAGGGGCGCCTCGCGTTGGATGTGCTCTTGCGCGGCATGGTCAAATAAATCCATGATGGAATTGTCTTTTCTACACTTCGGCAGATGGGATTGTGTGTGTAGGCAGGCGGGTCTCACTCTCCAGCCAGGCGCGCAGGGCGTTCAGCGTCTCCAGGTGTCCCAGGACGGTGAGGCGGTCACCGCATTCCAGCAGCATACTGCCTCGGGGGATGATGATATGGTCGCCGCGGCGCAAGGAAAGTATCAGACAATTCCCCGGCAGGTTGAGACTGCGTAAGGGGCTGCCCGCCAGGGCGCGGTTACGCAGGGTGATTTCCGTCACGTCGCGGTTATCCTGTGTGGACTCCATCAGGCTGAGCAAATCCGGGTTACGCGCCATAAGCGTCAGCATGGTGATGTGCTGAAGACCGGGCAGGTACACCTGTACCCCCAGTTGACGGAAAGCGGGCATCAGGTCGGTGGTTTGCAACGCTGCCAGGACGTTGTAGATGCCGGCCTGGCGCGCCTGCCGGGACAGGGCGAGTTTTTCCGAATCGTCGCCTTCCAGCAGCAGGAGAGCATCAATCTCCTGGGTAGGAAGATTGTCGAAAAGCGTCCCCGGAGAATTAGCCTCCAGCACGGAATATCCCTCGGAGCGCAGTTGCGCGGCCCGCTGGGGGTCCCGCGTCATGAAGCGTACCTCGTCCCCGTGGGAGCGCAGCGCTTCTGCCACTTGTCGGGCGGTTTGCCCTGCCCCAAAGACGAGTTTCCAGCGGCGGGCGACCGTCGGAGCGGCAGGCCGCAGGAGGCTGAACAACAGCGGCATGAGCACCACCGTCAGGGCGGAGAAGAGGATGATGAGGGCGCTGGTAGCCGCATCCACCAGCCCGATGCGCTCCCCGATGACCACCACGGCGATTTCCAGGGAAAGATGGGTGTTCAGCAGAAGCCCGCTGCTCAACATCTCGCGCCAGGTGAGACGTTTGCGCATGGACAGCATGGGCAGCCCCTTGACCAGCATGGAGACGAGCAGCATCACCGGCAGGAGCAGGAGGTAGCGCGGTTCGGAGAACAGAGCGCGCAGATTTAGATTAGCCCCCACCAGGATGAAAAAGATGGGGATGAAGAAGCCAAAGCCGAAGGCCTCCAGGTTGTGTACCAGCCCGGTATCTTCCGGGGAGCGTATCAGCGAGATGACCATCCCTGCCAGAAACGCTCCCAGGATGAGTTCGGCGTTGACCGTCTCGGCCAGCACGACGAAGGCCAGCATGATGGCAATAGCCCCGCGTACCTTGATTTGGACTGTGGCGCGCGAGAGTTCGCGGAACAGGCGTCCCGCCGCGGGCAGACGCACCAGAGCCGGAGCCAGGCGCATCACGGCGGCAAACACCACGAAGAGCAGGCCAATGGACAGGATTTCCAGGCTGAAGCCGTTTTCGGTGGTGAGAATGTAAATGGTGAAGAGGATGACGGTCAGGAAATCGGCCAGGGTCGCGGCGAGAAAGACCAACTGTCCGAAGGGACGCGCCAGCAAGTCGCTCTCTTTCAGGACGGGGAGCAACACCCCCAGGGAGGTGGCGCTGAAGACGAAGAAGAGCAGTACCGGGTTGGCCTGCAGGCCGGCGCGGTTAAGGGCGTAACCGGCAGGCAGCGCCAGCAGCACCGTGAAGAGGTAAATCGTCGCCGCGGGTTTCAGGTATCCGGGAACACCGTCGCCGCCCTCTTTGGGCGGGAGCAGAGCCTCCAGGTCTATCTCCAGACCGGCCAGAAACATGAGAAAGGCCAGTCCGATGTCGCCGAGAAAGTCCAGGGTGGCAGAATGCCCCAGCCACCCCAGCATGGATGGCCCAATGATGATGCCGGCCAGAATTTCGCCCACCACCACGGGCAAAGAGCGGAAGCGTGCCAGGACGATGGGGACGGCAAAAGCCAAAGCGATGACTAGCAGCAAGGGGATGAAACCCTGGCTGTTTTCGGCAGGGACGAGGGTGTACAGCATAGATACTCCGGTAGCGAAAGGGCAGAAGGTACGGACAAGAAGTGGAGGACAACTGCTCGCAGTTGCCCCGTAGCCGAGGGTTCTGCCGCGTAGCATGGCAAAAAAAATCGGGCAGGTAAGGAATTTTATCACGTGCGCCTGAGCGGGAAAGATGGTAGTATTGGAGTGTCACGTATCACGTATCACGTATCACGTGTCAAGTGCGATGTGCGACGTGCGACGTACATTGCACCCCGCACCCTGTACCCCATCCCCCCCCACGGAGCACCCCATGACAGATACCGTACAACGCTTACTCTCCGGTAACGAAGCCATTGCCCGCGGCGCGTGGGAGGCCGGAGTGGCGGTTGCCTCCGGCTATCCGGGCACGCCCAGCACCGAAATTCTGGAGAATTTTGCCCGTATGCCCGGTGTGTATGCCGAGTGGGCACCCAACGAGAAGGTCGCCCTGGATGTAGCCATCGGCGCGGCTTACGCCGGACGGCGCGCTCTGGCGACCATGAAGCACGTCGGCCTCAACGTGGCCGCCGACGCCTTCTTCTACGTCGCCATGACGGGCATGGAAGCCGGGCTGGTGATTGTCTCGGCGGATGACCCCTCCATGCACTCCTCCCAAAACGAGCAGGACAACCGCCGCTACGCCAAATTCGCCCGCATCCCCTGCCTCGACCCCGCCGACAGCCAGGAGGCCAAAGACATGACCGCGGCGGCCTTCGACCTGAGCGAGCGCTTCGATGTCCCCGTCCTGCTGCGCCCCACCACCCGCATCTGCCACACCAGCACCCTGGTGGAACTCGGCCCCGACCGCAAACGCCTGCCGGAGCCGGGCAAATACCCCCGCAACCCGGCCAAGTACGTCATGGTTCCGGCCAACGCCCGCAAGCGGCATCCCGTCATCGAGCACCGCCTGCAAGAGATGGCCGCCTACGCCGAGACCTTCCCCTTCAACCGCATCGAGTGGCGCGACCGCAGCCTGGGCATCATCACCAACGGCGTGGCTTACCAGTACGCCCGCGAAGTCTTCCCCGAGGCCAGCGTCCTCAAACTCGGCATGTCCTATCCGCTGCCCTACGGCATGATTCGGGAATTTTCCGACGGGGTGGAGAAACTGATTGTCCTGGAAGAACTGGACCCCTTCATCGAGGAAGAAGTGCGCCTGATGGGGATTCCGCTCTACACCCCGCCCGGTGAGGAGGATACCTACCGCCCCAACCGCAAGACTATCTTCCCCATCATCGGAGAACTCAACCCCCGGATTGTGCGGGAGGCGGCCCGGAAGGCGGGCTTGCTTGAAGGTGCTCCCGCACCCCCGGAGAACGGCAGCCACCCCAAAGGGAGTACCGCTCCCGATTCCCTTCCCATAGCGGCACCCATTCTAACTCCGCAGGACCTTCCCAGCCGGCCTCCCGTCCTGTGTCCCGGATGTCCGCACCGCAGCACCTTCTACATCCTTCACAAACTGAAACGCCCCGTCAACGGCGACATCGGTTGCTACACCCTGGGCGTGATTCCCCCCTTGAGCGCCATCCACACCACCGGCTGCATGGGGGCCAGCATCGGCGTGGCGCACGGCGGCGCGGTGGCCGGGGATAAAGAGCGCCACATCGCCGTGATTGGCGACTCGACCTTCTTCCACACCGGCATCCCCGCCCTGCTCAACGTGGCCTACAACAACAGCAACGTCATCACCGTCATCATGGACAACCGCATCACGGGGATGACCGGCCACCAGGATAACCCCGGCACGGGGCGCACCCTGCAAGGCCGGGAGACCCGCGAGGTGGACATCGAAGCCCTGGTGCGCGCCTGCGGCATCGAGACGGTCAAGACGGTGGAAGCCTACCACGTGGAAGAAATCGAGAAGACCCTCAAGACCTGGCTCAAACAGGATGGCCCGGCGGTGCTGATTGTCGAGCACGCCTGTGTCCTGCTGCCCGAAGAGCGCAAGGAGTACCTGCCCCTGCGGGTCGAGGCGGATGCCTGCAACGGCTGCGGCATCTGCTTCCGGGTGGGCTGCCCGGCGATTGTCAAATCGGAGCAGGTTGACCCCAAGTACGGGCGTCCGCTGGCCGAGATTGACCCGCTGCTGTGTACGGGCTGCGAGATTTGCGCCCAGGTTTGCCCGCGGGATGCGATTCTCTTCCGCGACCAGATTTTGGAAGAACAGCGTCAGGCGCATGGAAAGGGAGCGAAACAGGCATGAACGCAATGAGTTTTCTGCTGGCCGGCGTCGGCGGTCAGGGTACGATTTTGGCGAGCAATGTGCTCATGGAAGTGGGTCTCGCCCTGGGGTACGAGGCCAAGAAAGCGGAAGTACACGGCATGTCGCAGCGCGGCGGGAGCGTCATCTCGCACGTGCGCTGGGGCGAGAAGGTCTTCTCGCCGGTGATTGCCCCCGGCGATGCCGACGTTTTGATTGCTTTCGAGAAACTGGAGGCGGTGCGCTTCATCCGCGACCTGAAGCCGGGCGGTATGGCGCTCATCAACGAGTACGCCATCGTGCCGGTCACGGTCAGCAGCGGCGACCAGACCTACCCCGACGACGAGGCCATCCGGGCGACGATAGCCGCCGTCACGGAGAACGTCCATTGGGTGGAGGCGATAACGATTGCCGAAAATCTGGGGAGCGCCAAAGTCACCAACGTGGTCATGCTGGGGGCGCTCTCCCGCCTGCTGGAGATGGAACCGTCCCCCTGGCTGACGGTCATCGAAGCGCGTGTCCCCCAAAAGTTCGTGGAACTCAACCGGCAGGCCTTCCAGGCCGGGCGCGAGGCGGTGTAGGGCAATTTCCCCTTTTGGGGGAAGGGATGGGTTCTCTTCCCGTCGGGGGGCAGATTCGCAGATGGCGGTGCAGGTTCAATTGCCGTCCCAAGTCCCCAGTCCCCCAAATCCCCATCAAAGCATCCCCGAAATCACCTCAATGAAAGCCTCGACCACCGCGGGGTCGAAGCGTTTCCCGGCCTGTTCTTGCAGGCAGGCGAGGCGTTCTTCCCGACTCATGGCGGGCATGTAGTGCCGTTGCTCGCTGCGGGCATCCCAAAAGTGAACGACGGAGAAAATACGGGCCAGGAGGGGAATGCTGTCGCCTTGCAATCCGTCAGGATAGCCGCTGCCGTCCCAGCGCTCGTAGCGGTAGCGGGGGATGATGGAGGCGCTTTCCAGTAGAGGGACGCTCTCCATCAATGCCTCGGCGTTGGAGAACATGGTATGGGAGCGGGCCCAGTCATCTTCGTCAAAAGGTCGGTCTTTGTACAAGACATCTTCGGCGATGCTCAGTTTACCGATGTCGTGCAGCCATGCCCCGTAGCGGGCGGCGCGCAAAGTACTCTCGTCTTGCAGCCCCATCCGTTGGGCGACGCGCACGCACAACTCGGCGGTTCTCTCGGCGTGCTCCAGGGGTTCGTGGTGGCGGATAGCCATGGCCCGCGACCAGCCCAGCAGGGCGCTCTCGAAGGAAACGGTCAATTCGTCCTTGCTGCGCTGCAAGGCATGGAATAAAGTGGCGTTTTCGATGCCGATAGCGGCCTGTCTGCTGAGCAGATGGGTGAAGTCGAGCCAGGCGCCTTCCGGCGGTAAGGGCGACTGACTGTAGATTTCCAGGAGGCCGTTGATTTTCCCCTTGGCAATCAGGGGAAAGCAGCCGTAACCGCGGAAATGCCGGATGAGGGTACGGAAAGTTGCGTCGCCGGGTCGCGTACTCTCTCGCAGGTCGGAAACGATGACGGGGCGTTGTCCGCCGATGGCTGTGCTCAAATAAGGGTTGCTCAGGGCATTGCGGGAACGCGGCAGTACGCCTGTCGGCAGATTGCGCGTTTGGATGATTTCCACGGTATGCCCCTCGGGACGGTACACGGAGAGCGCCGCTCCCTGAATGTTGGTCTGAGCCACCATTTCATCCAGCAGAATGTTGGCCGTGATGTTCACGTCCACACTGCTGGCAATAGCCAGGGCGACGGTGTTCAGGGCATTGATGCGTTGGAGGGAAACGCGCAGCGATTCCATCAGATTGGCGCGTTGCAGGGCAAAGGCCAGCGTGGATGGTATTTCGGCCAACACCTTGTCGTCTGCCGGGCTCAGAGGGATGTTGTGCCCTACCCATAAGTGCCCCACACGCTCTTGGGGGGTTGCCAGCCTGAGCACGGAGAGAAAGGGAACCCCGGTGGTGTTGGTCTCCGCCCGCACAGAAAACAGGGCGGTCTCATCATCTCCCGGACGGGGCCAGGCTGAAGGGGGGGTGCTGTCAACGTATTGCTTCCACATCCCCGAAGCGCACAATACGGTTTCCCCACCCGCTTTGGCGTACAGGCTGAGCGCTACGGTTTTTGCCTGAAATACCTCTTGCGCCAGGGCGACAATGCGCTCTCCCAAACTCTTTGATGTGTCCAGCCCCTCCAGGGCGCGAGAAATTTTCAGGCGCATCTCGCGGATGTGCATTTGCATTTTGCGTTCGGTGATATCCTGCAACGTAGCGACGTAGTGCTGCACCTTCCCGTCCAGCCCGGTGATGGGGACAACGACAAGTTCGGCGATGTATTGCTGACCGTCTTTGCGGGCACTGGTAACCTCTCCACGCCAGGATTCACCATTACGCAAGGCACGCAATAACGCATCGGGAACGGGTTGAGGTAGGCAGGCAGAGAAAAGGGAGTAGGTCTTCCGACCAATACTTTCCTGGTCCGTATAACCGGTAAGACGAGTGTAGGCGGGGTTGACCCATACGAGGGTGCCGCCCGTGTCTGCAATCATGACAGCCGTAGCCGTGGTCTCTAAAGCAGCGGTGTGCAATTGCAGGGTCTCCTGGGTGGCCTTATGCCGTTCGATTTCAGCGGTCAGGCGTTTGTTTTGCAAGTCCAATTCTGCTATTGTGCCTTGTACCCGCTGCCGCAACATCAGAGCGACGCTGAAGAAGACAAGCACCCCGAATATGCTCAAGCCAAGCCCCCATATCAACCAGGACGGTATTGGGGGAGCGGCTTTTTGCTGCCCACCGAACCAATGTTCCAAACTGTGATAGTACACGGAGTTGGGCGCGTCTTTCATGGCGCGCAGGTGCCGGTCGATGGTTTCGAGAATGACGGGCTGGCGGCCTTTGGGCGCGGTGTAGTGGATGTCCAGAGGATTGAAGATGATAGCCGTTGGCCGTAGGTCGTATGCCCGGTGGTGACTTTCCCCGTAAATGCGGTTGACGATGCCGGCCTCCGCTTCTCCGTTCCGGACGGCCTCGAAGACGGCATCGTAGGCATCCAGCCACACATACCGCGGCTGGATGCCGAAACTCTGCGCGATGTCCCGAAATGCCTGGGCGTGGACATCGCCGGTGAGAAGGGCCAGACGAGTACCGTCCAGGTCGAGTAACGACCGAATGGCAGCGTCCGGTCGCGTGTAAATCCGCCCCCAGTTGGTCAGCACCGTTTCTTGGCTGAAATCGAGATATTCGGCGCGCTCCGGAGAATAGGCTACAGCCCCCAAGAGGTCAATTTCGCCGGTATCGAGCAAATCGAGGCAGGTCTGGAAGGCGCAGGGATACCAGTCCAATGCCCAGTTCTCTTGGGCGGCAATTTCTTGCAGAATGTCAACGAAGATGCCCTCGGGCTTGCCCTCCTCGTCTACGCCGGAGAGCGGCATGTTGGTGTAGATGCCCACGCGCAGTGAGACCGCCGTTGGGGAGGGTGTGCTTGCCGTAGACAGCACGACGAGTACGACCAGCGCGACAATCCAGCGGAACAGCAGAACTTTCGAAGGGAGGACAGCGCGCCTTTTTTCCATCAGGACAAGGAGGCCAGCAGGGCAGGTAATGCCTCGAGAGAGGCAATCTGATAATCGGGTTGGGGGATTTCTTCGGAAGCGGAAGAGGCCGCGACATCGGCGTAACGCGTCACCCAGACAGCCCGCAGCCCGGCGTTGTGCGCTCCCAGGATGTCCGCACCCAGGGTATCGCCCACCATGATGGCCTCTGCCGGTGCGGCGTCCCAGTGTTCCAGTGCCAGACGGAAGATGCGGGGGTCAGGTTTGCGAATGCCCGCCGCGGCGGAAGTGAGCACCAGGTCGCAGTACTGCCGCAGGCGGTGACGGTCCACAAGCGTTTGCACGTCGTTATCGTGGGCCGCATTGGAGACTACTCCCAAATGGTAGCCCGCAGAACGCAGTTGGGCCAATACGGAGTGGGTGTGGGGGTCGGGCAGCCAATGGGCCTGCGTGGTGGCATACATGGCGGTCAGGGCATCCTGAAGGGTGGCATCCGGAAGGTTGCGAAAGCCCTCTTCCGCCAGGAGCGTTCTGAGTACGCGGGCGGTGGTATGCTCGATGAATGCGACTTCCCGCTCCTCGTAATATGCTGCCAGCGTTTCCCGCAGACGCTGCAAAAAAGGAGCCTTCTCCAGGGGAAGTCCAGCCCCGGAAAGCGATTGCCATACCTGCTCCTGGGCCTGCAAGAAGACGCTCGCCCAGTTTCCATCGAAATACAGCAGCGTATGCCCCAGGTCGAAAAGTACAATCCGAATTCTTGCTTTCGGGGGCTGTGGGGAGCGTACCATGCTATTCAATAAACTACCTGAACTTGCAAGATTCTCCGCTGTGACAGATGTCACGTGTTTCGTGTGATGTTCGTCAGGGGGAGGGATGATGCTTTTTTGCTATAGTGGAGGTGCAAAAACGCTGATTGACGATGTGCTGAAAACCATGCCATTTTGGGAATGATGCCTTCAGGGGCATGTTCCTACTCAAACCGGAGAAACCGGTAAGCGGAGGGTTTCAGCAACACCCAGGGCAGTTCGTTCGACCCGTCTTGCTGGACGGAGTAGGGACGAATAGGCTCGCAAGGGTGGTCAGCGTTTTTGCAGTTTAAAAACATTGTACCGCATGGTGGGTTTTTTGCACTTGCATAGTTGTTTCTTTGTTTCTGGGAGCGCTCACGTTTTGCAGAAAAAGGTAGGACAACTGCGAGCAGTTGTCCTACAACCGTAATTTTTCGTGTGCCACCCGGTTACAAACGGGCAGGGCTGGCACCCCTGCCCTGATGCCCTCAAGTCCGCAGAGCGGACTTCCTACCCGCCAGCGGGGGGCTTCCAGTCCCCTGTGCTGGCGGCAAATCTACATTTTTTGAGTGCCCCTCTTGTTTCTTCGAGTGCGGGTAAATCCTGTAGATGCGTTTTGGGGTCAACGTGAAATAAATGAGGTGGGGCAATCAGACCTCCGAGATTTTGCCGCTGCGATGCTTGTCCAGAGCGGCCTGCGCAGACAATTTCGCTCCCCAGGGCGGCTCTCAACGGAAATCTCGGAGGTCTCTACCCCGCTAATTCACGAAGAGCCGCGTTGCGCCCCTGTCGTTTTCTACAACGTCTGCTCACACGTTCCTTGTGCTTTCCCCAGGAGGTCGCCATGAAAATTCGGCCCGAACCCGGACTTACCTTCGACGACGTGCTCCTCGTCCCCAAACGCTCTTCCATTCGGAGCCGCGCCGCGGTGGATACCTCCGCCGAACTCGTCCCCGGCATCCGTCTGGCACTCCCCATCCTCAGCGCCAATATGGATACCGTCACCGAGGCGGAGATGGCGATTGCCATGGCCCAGGCCGGCGGCATCGGCATTCTGCACCGCTTCATGAGCATCGAAGCCCAGGCCGAGCAGGTACGGCAGGTCAAACGCTCGGAGAGTTTTGTGGTCGAGAACCCCGTGACCGTCCC
>DRKV01000254.1 GCA_011051635.1 Chloroflexota bacterium
AAGGTGCTCTTGAGTTCCTCCGCCTGCCGAAAGTGGGTGATATCGCGCACGGTGGCAATCACGTTGAGGAGATGCCCTTCGGGGGACATGAGGGGAGCGTAGGTGATGCCCACCGGAAGGAGGCTACCGTCGAAGCGGCGCACGTCTCCCTCCACGTAGAGGCTCGCCTGCGGATTGAGAGGCCAGCCCCCCGCTTCGGCCTGCTCCAGCGTCATCCCGTGCCGCCGCCGCACCCAGGAGATTACATCCCGATGGGGGACGCCGATGACTTGCCGCGCTTCGGCTTTGAACATCCGCAAAAAAGCGGGGTTGACCCGCTCGACAAGATACTCCGGCGTCAGGATGAGGATGCCGTCGGCAATCGTATCCACCAGGGCGTCCATGCGCTGCTTGGCGCGGCTGACCTGGGTAAACATCTGGGCGTTGTGGACGGCAATCGCGGCCTGATTGGCGAAACTTTGCAGCAGGGAGCGGTCGTTGGCGGAGAACACCCCGGCGTAACCGCGAAAGATGTAGATGACCCCAATGAGCCGCTCGAAGGCTATCAACGGCAGGCCGACCCCGGTCAGCAGCCCCAGGGAGGCCGTGCTGGTCAGACTTTGGAGCAGTTCGTTGACCTCGACCAGTTCCTCCTGCGGGGATTCTTCCTGGGGGGTGATGTTGGCAAGATGGGCTCCGAGATAGCGGATGAAAGCAGACGGGATACCGTGGGCGGCAGCCACCCTCCAGCGAGCATCTTCCTCCCGCAGGACAATCAACCCGGCGCGCCCGGCCAGCATCTCGACGGCAATGCGGACGATGCGCGCCAAGAGAACGTCCAGGTCAAGTTCGCTGGTCAGCGCCTGGGCGATTTCAAGCAAGTAGTCCCGCTGGCGGATGCGGAAGTCAGGGAGCATAGGGGGATAGACCAGACCTGACGGGTTTTCGAAACCCGTCAGGTCTTTGGTATCGGAGACCCGTCAGGTCTTGGGCATCACAGCGCGGGCTGGAACATTTCCTGCTCGGCCAGGGCGATGGCGTGCTCGAAAATTTCCAACCCTTCGAGCAGTTCCTCCTCCGTGATGTTCAAAGGCGGCGAGATACGGATGGTGCTGGTACCGCACCCCAGGGAAAGCAGGCCGTGCTCAAAGGCCAGTCTTTCAACCCGGCTGCGCAACTCGGGGGCGGGCTGGCGCGTCTCGCGGTCGGTGACGAATTCCACCCCAATCATCAAACCGATGCCGCGCACGTCGCCGATGGAGGGATGGCGCGCCTGCATCTGGCGCAATTTGTCGAGAGCGATTGCTCCCACACGGGCGGCGTTCTCCAGGTAACCGTTCTCAATCAGGTCAATGGTCGCCAGCGAAGCGGCACAGGCAATCGGGTTGCCGCCGTAAGTGTTGCCGTGCGAACCGTGGGGCCAGGTCATCACGCTCTTGCGGGCTATCATCGCGCCCAGGGGCACGCCGGAGGCAATCCCTTTCGCCGAACAGACGATGTCCGGCTCGACCCCAAAGTTCTCGATAGACCACCACTTACCGGTGCGCCCCATGCCGGCCTGCACCTCATCCGCAATCAGGAGGATGCCGTAGTCGTCGCACAGTTGCCGCAGAGCAGGGAAGAAATCGGGCGGGGGAACGACATAGCCGCCTTCTCCCTGGATGGGTTCAATCAGGATGCCGGCCACCTCATCGGGGGGCAGCAGATGACCGAGGATGTTCTCCCGCATGTAACGCACCACGGCCTCGCCGTAGCCCTCGCCGGGGCGAGTCGCCAGGACGGGGCGGTAGGGGTTGGGGAAGGGGACGTGCACCACGTTGCCCATCAGGGGCATGAAACCGCGGCGGTACTTGGGCTTGCTGGCCGTCATCGCCAGGGAACCCATCGTGCGCCCGTGGAAACTATCCAGGAAAGCGATGAAGTAACTGCGTTTGGTATGGTAACGCGCCAGTTTGATGGCCGCTTCCACCGCCTCGGTGCCGGAATTCGCCATGAAGACCATGGCATCTTCCTCGAAGGGGGCGATGGAGGTCAATTTTTCAGCCAGTTCCACCCAGACAGGATGGTAGTAATCGGAGGAAATGTGAATGAATCTCTCGGCCTGCTCTTGAATGGCCTTGACCACCTTCGGATGACTGTGGCCGGTGGAGGCCACGGCGATACCGGCGGAGAAATCGAGAAAGCGATTGCCGTCCACGTCCCACACTTCCACGCCCTTGCCGTGCTCCATCACGAAGGGGTAGCCGCGAGGGTAAGAGGGGGAAATCACTTTGCGGTCCCGGGCAATCACGGCTTGCGCCTTGGGGCCGGGGAGATTGGGAATTTTTTCCATAAAAACGTTCTCCAGAAATACGAGTTTTTACAGGGAAACGGCTGATTGACTGACAAAACGCGCCGCTATGTTCTTCTCACACAGAGACACGGGGAACACAGGGTATTTTTTGACAAAACGCCGTGTTCTCCGTGTCCCCGCGTGAGCATGTGCCATGCCTGCGCCATACAACTTTGTCAGTCAACCAGAGGAAGCGGTTTCGTGACAACGGCGGATTATATCACCCTTCGGGTATAATCCGCCCCATGACAAACGTACCCTTCCAGTTTGACCTTCTCGCCCGGCAGGGACGCGCCCGCGCCGGAGTATTCCACACCCCTCACGGGGACATCCCGACCCCCATCTTCGCCCCGGTGGGTACGCAAGCCACCGTCAAAGCCGTCACGCCCGCCCAGTTGCAGGAACTGGGCGCCCGCCTGGTGCTTTCCAACACCTACCACCTGTATCTGCGCCCCGGCGATGCCCTGATAGCCGAACTGGGCGGTCTGCACGAGTTCATGCAATGGCCCGGCCCCATCCTGACCGATTCCGGGGGATTCCAGGTCTTCTCGCTGGCGAAAATCCGGGAGATTGACGCCGAGGGCGTGACCTTCAAGAGCCACATTGACGGTTCCACACACCGCTTCACGCCCGAAAAATCCATCGCCATTCAGGAGAACCTCGGAGCGGACATCATCATGGCCTTCGATGAGTGTCCGCATCCCTACGGGCGCGAGCAGGTCTCCGCCGCCGTGGAACGCACCCACCGCTGGGCGGAACGCTGCCTGCAAGCCAAAACCCGTTCCGACCAGGCGCTCTTCGGCATCGTGCAGGGCGGCGTGTACCCCGATTTACGCGAGCACTCGGCGCGCTTTCTCACCGGCCTGGATTTCCCCGGCTACGCCATCGGCGGACTGGCGGTAGGAGAGACCAAGCCCGAAATGCACGCCATGCTGGAAGTGGTGAACGACATCCTGCCGGCGGAAAAGCCCCGCTACCTGATGGGCGTCGGCACCCCCGAAGACCTGGTGGAAGGCGTGGCCCGCGGCGTGGACCTCTTCGACTGCGTGGCCCCCACCCGCCTGGCGCGGCACAAGGCTGCTTTCCTGCGCCGGGGACGCCTCAACATGGCGAAGGCCGAACACGCCCGCGACCCGCGCCCGATTGACGAAACCTGCACCTGTTACACCTGCCAACACTTCAGCCGCGCCTACCTGCGGCATCTGATTCAGGCCAAAGAGATGCTGGCCTCCACCCTGCTTTCCATTCACAACATCCATACCCTCCTGGAACTGATGCGCGAGATGCGTCAGGCCATTCTGGAGGGGCGCTTCGAGGCGTTTTACGCGGAGTATGGAGGGGGGTAGGCGTGTCACGTGTCAGGTGCGAGGTGCGATGTGCGACGTACCTCGTACAACGTACAACGTACCCTGTACGCTGTACCCTGTCCCCCCCTGCTCCCCACTCACCCATTCACCCCATCTCATCATCCCCCCGCCTCATCGCCTCCCCTCCCCCCATGACCCTCCTCCAAACCATCCTTCTCGGTATCATCCAGGGCTTGACCGAGTTTCTGCCCGTCTCCAGTTCGGGGCATCTCGTCCTGGTGCCGCACCTTCTGGGCTGGGAATTGCCCGTCCGGGACGCCTTCATCTTCGACGTACTTGTCCAGGTCGCCACGCTGCTGGCCGTAATCGCCTACTTCTGGAGCGATTTGTGGCGCATCGCGCTGGCTTTCACGGGCGGCATCGCGCGGCGAGCGCCTTTTGCAGAACGGGATTCGCGCCTGGGATGGTACCTCATCCTGGCGACCATCCCGGCAGGGGCGGTGGGATTACTCATCAAAGACCGCGTCGAGGCCGCTTTCGCCAGTCCGCGCGCCGCGGCGGGTTTCCTGCTGCTCACCGCCGCCCTGCTGGTGCTGGCCGAGCGGGCCGGGAAGCGCAATCGCGGCGAGGAAACCTTCACCTGGGTGGACGCCCTAGCGATGGGCGCGGCCCAAATCCTGGCAATCTTCCCCGGCGTGTCGCGTTCCGGCAGCACCATCGCCGGAGGGATGCTGCGCGACCTGGACCGCCCCGCGGCGGCGCGCTTCTCGTTCTTGATGTCCGTGCCGGTCATGCTGGCCGCCGG
>DRKV01000255.1 GCA_011051635.1 Chloroflexota bacterium
ACTCTACTTCGACGGCGACCGCCGCCTGGTGCATCATGAAATCAGCGGCGGGGAATTGCTCTCGCACGGATGAAAAAGCCCCCTTTCGGAATTTCTCGCAAACGAATCTGGCTCTTCGTGAATTAGTGGGGTAAAGACTCCCGAAATTTCCGTTGAGAGCCGTCCTGGGGAGCAAAATTGCCTGTGCAAGCCGCTCCAGACGAGCATCGCAGCGGCAAAATCTCGGAGGTCTGATTATCCCATCCCACTATTTCACGTTGACCCGCGAATCATAAAGAAAGCCTCCCGGTGATTCTGACATCGGGAGGCTTTCTTGAGTGTGCCGTTTCGGTTTCAGGATTGGAAAATGCCCAACGGGGGAGCATCGAAGCCGGGAAAGACGGCATCCGTATTGGGGTTATCCAGACGGTTGGCAATCAATTCGCGCAATACCTGCCGGTAATCCGTCGTAACGGCCAGGTCGGCGTGGTCGTACAACTGGTCGTTACTCAGCCCCGGCCATTGACCGAAAACCTGTCCGCCGTTGACGCCGCCTCCCAGGGCCAGCATCACCGAACCGTGCCCGTGGTCGGTACCGGATGACTCGTTTTGTACCAGTCGGCGTCCAAATTCGCTCATTATCACAATGGAAAGACGGTCGGTGTAGCCCGAATCCAGGTCCAGGTAAAAGTTCGCCAATCCGTCACCTAAAGCGCCGAGCAAGTCTGCCAGGTAACCGTCCGGGCCATCGTTTTCGTACTCGTGCGTATCCCAGCCGCCGAAGTCCACCGCCGCGACCTGTAAGCCGGCGTCCAATTTAATCATCTGAGCGACCGTTTTCAACTGCTGGCTGAGTTCATCGTCGTTGTACACCGCTCCGTTGGAAGGCTGATAATCCACATCTACGAGCGGTTGAACGGCTTGCATGGCATCCAGGGTGCGCTGCCCTACGCTGGCGAGCGGTGTGTCGCTGGCATACATCTGCCGGAGTGCCTGCTTCTGTTCGGCTGCCAGACCGTTATCCCACAGGGAGATGTCGGAGGGAGAATACATGTTGACGTTGGCAGGAAAACCCAGCAGAGAAGTGGGTTGCTCGGAGGTGGAGATAGCAGGTATCAGCCCCGAGGAACCCGAAGGAGTGCTCTGCAGGTGGCGGGTAATCCAGCCGGATTGGGTGCCCTTGTGCCCCGGCGTTCCCAGTTCCACGTATTCCATAGCATCGAAGTGACTGCGCGTGTCGAAATCCAGGCCGACGGCGTGTACGACGGCCATTTTCCCGTCCTGGTACAGGTCGTGCAGGGGAGCCAGCGCCGGATGCAGGCCGAAGCGGTCATCCAGCGGCAAGAGGGAGGAAGCCGGGATGGCTATATCGGGGCGGGCCACCTCGTACAGTCCCCGGTCGTCTCCATCTCGCGGCGGGACGACGTTCAGAGCATCCCATCCGCCGCGCAGGAAGATGACCACCAGCATATCGGCGGTGCTACTTTGGGCAGAGACGGCATAGCGCGTCAGGCGCGCCCCAGCCATGGCGGCAATGGCGGCGGAGCAGCCCTGGAGAAACTGTCGGCGGGAGAGCGTATGAGCCATGAAGACACCTCAGAAAGAAGAGAAAGGGAGAATTTTCGGGGGAGGAAGCCGCCGGAAGGCGAGTTGTGCGATTCTCTCAACGCAAGGAGAATTCCGGGGCCATCAGGACAACCTGCACCATACCGTTGAGCCAATAATCGAAGTCCTCTTCCGGCAATTCGTCGTCGGGGCCGTATTCCCCGCGGGCGATGAAATCCACCACCGCCTGGCGGGAGACATCGGGCAAGGGGCGTCCCAGAAGGCGCGCAATCCAGAAATCGGCCAGCCCGGCGGGGGTGCGAAGGTCGGCGGGTGTTTGGGCGCGCACGTCCACGTGAATGGTCGGGCCATTCTCCTCGTTGAGCCAGTTCTCCGTCAAGGCCAGAGCCAGGTTCCAGCGGTAGAGAATGGACATGGTATTGGCCCAGGCAGGGATGGTATCGGGATAGCCATCGGGGGTGCGGCGGCTGAAAAGTCCCTGCCCCATCAGGTAAATCACCCAAGGAAGGGCTTCGGGCACGCGGGTAAAATCGGCTTCCAGGGCACGCAGCATGGCGTAGGTAGCCTCCAGGGGACGCTTGATTTTCTGCCCCCAGGCGTGCGCGAACTCCGGGGAAAGGAGGATGGTCTCGTAAACGCGCTTGAGTTGTTCGGGGTCGTCGCTATAAGCCAGGAACGTATCGGCGGCGGCCTGGACGATGGAATCCGGCGGGTCGTCGGCGATGAAGCGACGGCATAGTTTGCGGGCGATGAAACGCGCCGTGCCGGGATGATGGGCCAGCAAATCCAGCACGTCATGCCCGTCTTTCATGTCGGGTTGGTCGGCGGGAATGTAGCGTCCCAGCACGAATTTGTTGAAGCGGTCGTGCCAGGGCTTGTAGTACAGGAAGCGCCCTGTGTTGCCCCCATCCACAGTGTCATCGTCCACGCGCCAGCCGGTGAGACAGCGGGCCACTTCATAGACATCGTTATCCACGTACCCGATGGCGATGCCGTTTTCGTCCTTCTCCACAGTGGTGGGGTCTTGCACCCCAAGATAATTTTCGGCTCCCAGGGTGTGCAGTTCCAGCAGTTCGCGGGCGTAATTCTCGTTCGGCCCGGCGTCAGAACTGTTGTTCTGGTTCAGGTAATACAGCATGGTCGGGTGAGTAGCCACAGCCTCCAGCATCTGCCGGAAGTTGCCGAACATATTGGCGCGCAGCGCATCCCGGTCGTAGGAAACCCCCAGGGGACCCCCCTGGTCCTGCCAAAGATAAACGTTGAAGTGATTGAACCAAAAATCTGCCAGGACTTCGCTCAATTGTTTGCGGCTGTAAACTGCCCGCAAGATGGTGGCATCAACCAGTTCATAAATCGGCAGGCTGTACCAATCCCAGAAGGCCTCATCATTTTCGTCATAAGGGTTGTTGACGATGTGGTCGGCGAAAAGTTCCTCCAGGGATTTGTGGAGCGTTTGGAAGCCGGCGGCGGCGTAACGAGTCTCAAATTCACTGTCGTCAATAGAATCGGGGTCAAGTTGCTGCTGTACGTAAGCGGTCAAACGCTCCTCGTCCGAATTCCCCAATGCCCGGAAGGCTTCGATATCTCCCGGACGAGGGCCGAAAGCCATCCGATTCAGGGCAATGACCTCCAAAGGAGCGGAAGCGCCACCGCCTCCCGTGCCTTGCATGATGAGCGGCAAAAAGGTGGAGAACACGTCCTCGCCGGCGGCGAGGGTGGAAGGATTATTCCGCGAGACGAGAGTCGCCAGAAAGGCGGCCCCGGCCAGGGTGCCGCCTTTCAGGAAGTCGCGGCGGTTGAGAGTAGAGCGTTTTCGAGATGACATAAGGCCTCCAGAGACGAATGTCCACTGTCAGACATTTTACAGTCCCTGGAGGCGGATTACAATCCCCCATAAGTAACCGTCTTCTCACACCTGAAATTGCCCGTTCTTGTAGAACAATTCCCCGTCCACCCAAATTTCGCTGTCATCCCGCATATCGCAGATGAAATCCCAGTGGATGCTGGATTTGTTCTGCGAGCCGGTTTCGGGGTAGCCTGCCCCTACCGCCATGTGGATGCTACCGCCAATCTTCTCATCGAAGAGGATGCTCTTGGTGAAACGGGTGATGCCGTAATTGGTGCCGACTGCGAATTCGCCCAGGTAACGCGCTCCGGGGTCGCTATCCAACTGGCTGAGGAGGTAATCTTCGTTCTTGCGGGCATGCGCCTCTACCACCTTGCCATTTTCGAAGCGCAGTTCCACGCCCTCCACCTCGCGCCCGCCGCTGATGGCCGGGTAGGTGAAACGCACCCAGCCGTTGACCGAATCCTCCACCGGGCCGGTGAAAATTTCTCCGCTGGGCATGTTATGATGTCCGTCCGAGTTGATGAAGGTGCGCCCCTCGATGGAAAGGCGCAAATCGGCGTTGGGGCCTTTGACGAGCACTTCTTTCTTGCCTTTCAGCCAGTCCACCAGCCGCTGTTGCTCGGCGTGGACGCGATTCCACTCGGCCACGGGGTCGTCCTTGTCGCAGAAGGTAGCGCCGTAGACGAAATTCTCGTATTCTTCCAGCGACATATCGGCTTCCTGGGCGTAGGCCGGGCAGGGATACTGCGTACCCACCCAGCGCAGCGTCCCTTCGGCGGAACGGCGCATGTAAGTCTCCATCAGTTCACGGCGGGCGACCTGGGCGGCGCGCTGTTTTGCAGGGTCCACCCCGCTCAGGGCGCGGGTGTTTTCCACAGCGCGCACGCTGATGAGGGCGTCCATCTCGTTGAACATCAGCCTTTCTACGGGGGAAACCCATTCCAATTGCGCTTCACTGGCATCTTTGAGAAAAGCCTCCGCGAAGGCGTCGTGGGTCAACTGGACGGTGGCGTGCCCGCCGGCGCGAGTCACCTGTCGCACCACCTCCGTCAGCAGCGGCAGGGCGGGGACTCCGCCGCGAACCAGCACCCAGTCGCCGGGCTGGATGGCGACGGAGTAATTGACCAGGACATCGGCGAGTTTGATAACACGAGGGTCGGGCATGATATTCTCCTTGTGGTGAGCGGGGAGCACTCAAGAAATGCAGGAAAGCCGCTTGAAGAACGCAGACAACGCTGATGCCCGCTGATTCACGCGGAAAAACGAATGTCTGCAACAGATGTCGCCTTTGCCGCACTTGCGGGGGACTGGAAGCCCCCCGCTGGGAGGCAGGAAGTCCGCTCTGCGGACTTAAGGGCATCAGGGCAGGGGTTTTCAGCCCTACCCGCAAGGACGGTGCTCCCCCCGCCATTCTACAAAACGTGAGTGCTCTCCTTGTGGTGGGGTGCAAGCAAATGTCGTAGAAGACGGCAGTTGAAACTGCACCAACATCTGCGGAGCCGTCCACGAAGTGGCGGCTGGGACCCAACCTGCAGAGGCAGGTTTCGCAACTGTTGCTGCGACTTTCGCGCAGCATCCCCGCAAGGGGACCAGTCGCCGAGGCCGAAACACATCTACAGGATTTGCCTGCACCCCTTGTGGTAAGCGTGCTGTGGAATGCGATTTCGCGGTATTATACTCCCTCCCCCACTTGCAAACTTGCAAACTTTCCCACTTGCACACTTTTCCACTCCCATGTCCCGTCTCCTTCGCAACTCCCTCGTCGTCGCCGTCTTCTTCGGCCTGGATAAAATCCTGGCCCTGGGGAGGCAAATTCTGGTGGCGCGGCAGTTCGGCCTCTCTTACGAGATGGACGCCTTCAACGCCGCCAACAACATCCCCGACCTGCTCTCCGCGCTCATCTCCGGCGGGGCGCTGGGGGTGGCGCTCATTCCCGTCCTCTCGGAGTACCTGGAAAAGCGCGGGCGTCCTAAGGCCTGGCAACTCTTTTCCTACGTCCTCAATCTGGCTTTCGTCGTCACCGGCGGATTGTCCATCCTCCTGGCAGTGAGCGCCCGTCCCCTGATTGCCCGCCTGATTGCGCCCGGTTTCCCTCCCGCACAGCAGGCCCTGGCCGTCTCACTCATGCGCCTGGACCTGTTCGCCATCCTGATTTTCTCCATCAGCGGGCTGGTGATGGCCGGTTTGCAGGCCAATCAGCACTTTCTGCTGCCCGCTATGGCCCCCGCCATGTACAACGGCGGGCAGATTTTCGGGATTCTCTTTCTCGCCCCGCGCTTCGGGATTTTCGGGCTGGTTTACGGCGTGATTTTGGGGGCGCTGCTGCATTTGGGGGTGCAGGTACCCGCCCTGAGGTGGTACCGCTTCCACTGGGAGCCGGGCATCCCTTTGGGGGACGCGGGAATCCGCAAGGTGCTGTCCCTGATGGGGCCGCGAGTCCTCACCATGTTCTTCATCCAGTTCTTCTTTCTGGTGCGCGATAATCTGGCCTCGCACCTGGGGGAGGGGGCCGTTTCCGCCCTGAATTACGGCTGGTTCATCATGCAGGTTCCGGAGACGCTGCTCGGCTCGGCGCTGGCGATTGTGCTCCTGCCCACCCTGGCGGAGTACGCCGCCGTGGGGAAGTGGGAGGCTTTCGGGAAGACCTTCAACAAGGCGGCCCGCTTTCTGACCGCCGCCGCCCTGCCCGCGGCGGCGGTGCTGGCCGCGGGGCTGGAGCCGCTGATTGGGGTGCTGGGCTTCGACGCCGCCGGGGTGCGGATGGTTCTGTGGGCAGCGCGGGCTTACCTGCTGGGGATGTTGAGCCACGCCGTTTTGGAAATCACTTCCCGCGCCTTCTACGCCCGCCAGGACGCCCGCACCCCGCTGGGGGCTGCCGCTCTCAACGCCATTCTGTACCTGCTCTTCGCCCTCCTTTTTGTGCGCGGGGCAGGGCACGCGGGGATTGCGTTGGCGAACACGCTGGCCTTCACTACCGAGGCCATCCTGCTGCTCTTCCTTTTGCGGCGGCGCGTCCCCGGCATCCTGCGCCTGGATGGGACTCTGGGCCGCACCGCGGGCGGCATCCTGCTGGGGGGCGGCCTGACCCTGCTTGTCGGCGGGCTGCTGCCTTCCGGCCCCCTCACCGGCGCGCTGGCGCTGGGAGCGGGCGCGCTCGCCGCCCTGCCCTTCCTGTGGCCGGAGGTGCGTGCCCTGCGGGAGGTCTGAATGCCCGGACGCGGAGTAAGTGGCTGAACACCACCCTTCCCAAAGTTGAGAGCAAAACCAGGGGCGAAACTGTGCCAATGCTTGTGAAAGGTGGCGGCCAAAGCCGCCGCCTTTACGCACCCGGGAAGCGCATCTCGGCCAGCAATCGACGTGCCGCGACCAAATCGGGCGTGTCGAAACCCTCGCTGAACCAGCCATAGACCGCCGCCAGTTGCCGCTTCGCTTCGGCGGAACGTCCCTGCCGGTGCAGCAGACGCCCCAGACTGACCGCAGCGCGCAACTCCCAAGATTTGGCCTGCTGCGCCCGCGCCACGGCGATGGCCTCCCGGAAGCAGGCTTCGGCTTCCTGCGCCTGCGCTGCGGATTGGCGGAGCAGCGTTTCTCCCTCCAGGCGGTGGAGTTCCGCCTCGAAGTAGCGCTCCCCGCTGGAGGCGGCAAAATCCAGCCCGCGGCGCAGAGCCGCCAGGGCTTCGTCAAAGGCTCCGGCGAGGGCGTACCCCTCCGCCAGCATCCCCTGGTATTGCGGAAAATGGCGGGTCGCCCGCGATTGCTCCCACGCATCGAGAGCGCGTGCCATCATCTCCAGCCCCTCGGCGACCTGCCCCGACTGGGTCAGCACCCAGCCGCGGGAGATGGTCTCCCCCTGGTTGAACAGGCGCATCTGCCCGCTGGTGGAGCGGCGGATGGATTCCAGGTTCCAGAAGGTCATCGCGGGCAGGTCGCGGCGAATCTGGTTGAACAGCACCCCGCCGATGCCGATGGCAAAGCCCATCACCACGGGGTTATCCAGTTCCTCCGCCATCGCCAGGGCCTGCTCGCTGACCTGCGCGGCCTGCTCCGGGTAGCCCAAAAACCAGAGCACCCAGGCCAGCCGCGCCCGGCTGGAGATGCCGGGGTCATTGCCGAAGAGGAACGCGCTCCAGGGATGCTCCTGCCGGTTGTAGAGCGCCGTGGCCTGCTCCAGATGCCCGCGGGCGGAAACAAATTCGCCGCGGTAACTTTCCTCCGCGCCCAGGGTCCAGTGCGCCAGCGCGAGCAGTAGGGGGTCGGATTGGGCGGTATCCGCCAGAATGTGGCGCGCTTTTTGGAGCGCAATCTCCCGTTCGCGGGGCGTTTTATGGGTGACGCGCAAAAAATACAGGGAGGAGAGCAGCGGGTTCTCCGCGTCCACCTGGTCGCAGAGCGTCTCCACGCGCTGCCCCAGGGCGGCCAGTTCCGGGTCGGCGTAACCGCGCAGGGCCTGCAAGGGGGCGTACATCGCCAGGGAAAGCGAAATTTCCATCTCCAGGCGTTCCTGCGTGCGGGGGGCGCGCTCCAGCAGGGCAATCCCCTTGCGAAAATGCCCGATGGCCTCGGCGTGCGCGCCCATCTGCACCGCCCGATTGCCTGCCTCCAGCAGGTAGCGCCCCGCCTTGAGCGGCATCCGGGCCTCGGTGAAGTGGTGCGCCAGTTGCAGGGTCAGAGTATCCGAGGGGGTGGAATCGGGGGCGGCGACCGCCTCCAGGGCCAGCCCCACCCGCCGGTGGCGGCTGACCCGCTCCGGGCCGGTCAGGTTGCCGTACAGGTAGCGTTGGAACAGCACATGACGGAACCGCAATCGGGCCGCGCGGCCTCCATCCACCAGCAGGGCATCTTCCCGCAGCAGATGGTCGAGCGCGGCGGCCACCCGGTCGGCGTCCATCTCCAGGGCACGGGTGAGCACATCCACCCGAAACTCCTCGCCGATGACGCTGGCGGTTTTCAGGATTTCGGAGGCCGGGGGAGCGAGGCGAGAGAGGCGCATCTCGATGACCGCCTCCACCCGCGCGGGAAGCGCATCCCAATCGAGTTGCGGGCCGGAACCGGGAGCGGCTCGCGTTATGGAAGGGGAATCCTGCCGTTGGAGGTTTTCCAGCAACTCGACCACGAAGAGGGGATGCC
>DRKV01000256.1 GCA_011051635.1 Chloroflexota bacterium
CTCCCCTCTCTCCCCTCCCCCTGAGGGGGAGGGGCTGGGGGTGGGGGCGCGGGAAAGCCCCTCAATCGTGACCACTTCCTTGCCCGCGGCTTTGGCGGCAGGGAAGGTGCAGGAGAGTACCGGCTCGCCGTCTATCCAGACGGTGCAGGCTCCGCATTCGGCTTCCTGACAGGCGATTTTCGTCCCCGTCAGCCCCAGGCGCTCGCGCAGCAGGTCGGCCAGCATTTCGCCGGGAATAGGTTCAATTTCAATCGGTTTTCCGTTGATGGTGAGGTTCATGGTTCGTCTCCGGGGAACAGGGATTGGGATTAGGGATTGGGGTTGCTTCTTCCCTGCTCCCTGGTCGCTAATCCCTGCTCCCTAATCCCTGTTCACTATTCACTGTTCCCCGCTCCCACGCAGCGGTCAATGCCTCGCGCAACAACACCCCCACCACACGCTGCCTGTACTCCTTCGTCGCCCGGTGGCGGCTGGTGCGGAAGCGGGCCTGTTCCAAAACGGCCTCGTGCGCCCGGCGAAGATTCTCTTCGGTGAGCATCTGCCCGCGCAGGGCATCTTCGGCCTCCGTCATGCGGCGGATGACCGGGCCGGAGGGGCCAATTGCGATGCGGACATCGGCAATCCGCTCGCCCTCGCGGCGCAGCCAGACGGCCACGTTCAGGATGGCGACGGCTACTCCCTGGGGGCGCATCACCCGCCGGAAGGCGGAGGCTTCGCCCGGCCCCTTCAAGGGCAGGCTGAACCCCAGGAGCACCTCATCCGCCGCGAGGGTGTTCTGCGTCACCCCGCGGTACAGGGAGGGTAGGGGAGCGCGGCGCGTCCCCGCGGGGGAGGCAATCTCCGCCACGGCATCCAGAGCGGTTAGAGCGATGGCTCCATCTGCGGCGGGGAGGGCGTGCGCCACGTTGCCGCCCAGAGTTGCGACGTTACGCACCTGCGGACCGCCAATCAGGGAGGCCGCTTCGCTCAAGGCCTGGGCATGTTCGTGAACAAGGGGGGACGCGGCGACGCGGCTGACAGGTTCCGCCGCGCCGATGAAGAGATGTCCATCCCGAATTTCAATTCCCCGCATTTCGGGTATGGCAGAGACGTCAACCAGCGTGTGGACGGGGGCGTGTTTGCCCTGCTGCAATTCCAGCAACAGGTCGGTGCCCCCGGCGACCACGCGCACCGGAGCAGGGGATTCCCGCAGGGCGCGCAAAGCATCGGAGAGGGAAGAGGGGGTTAGATAGTTTGTCCAAATTTTCATAGCGGATAGGCGACCGGATGGCGGCACTTTTCGTTGGAGGTAGTCAGGTAGTCAGGTAGTCAGATAGTCAGATAGTCGGATGGTCAGGTAGTCAGACGGACTGCGCGACTACCTGACTACTCGACCAGGCGACTACGCGACTAACCCCAACGCCGCCGCGGACTGAGTTTTGCCCGCGACGACCACCTATCGCGGCACTAATTGTAGCACGAAAACGGTTCCGCGAGCGTATAATGTGCGTCGAGGAACACTCGCGTTTTGCGGAAAGGCGGCAAGAGGGCACGCTTTGGGTGCATCTGCCTTACGGGTAGGGCTGGAACCCTCACCCTGGGTTTCTCCAAGTCCGCTCTGCGAACTTCCCGCCCACCAGCGGGGGACTTTGGGCCCCCCGCGATAGCGGTAAATCCACATTTTCTGAGCGTTCCCTGCACCCTCATCTGCGTCTATCTGCGCGTATCTGTGGCAAAGCGAGTATAATCTCCAGCGTTGCTATACACCGCATCTCATACCCCGAAAGGAATTTTCCCATGCCCAACCGCGAACAAGCCCTGGCTTTTGCCCACGAGAACCGGGCGCGCTTTCTGGAAGATTTGAAAGCCATCTGCGCCATTCCCTCTATCTCCACCAGCGCCGAGTACAAGGATGAGGTGCGCCGCGCCGCCGAATGGGTGGCCGCCCACATGCAGAAAATCGGCCTGGAAAACGTCTCTGTGATGGATACCCCCGGCCACCCCGTCGTGTACGGCGAGTGGCTGCACGCCGGAGCGGACGCGCCCACCGTACTGGTCTACGGGCACTACGATGTCCAGCCCGCCGACCCCCTCGACCTGTGGGAGACGCCCCCCTTCGAACCGACCGTGCGCGGCGAGAGAATCTACGCCCGCGGCGCGACCGACATGAAGGGGCAGGTGATGGCCTCTCTGGACGCCGCCGAGGCCGTTCTCCGCAGCGGAGGCGCGCCCGTAAACCTCAAATTTTTCATCGAGGGCGAGGAGGAAGTCGGCTCGCTCCACCTGGGGAAGTTCATCGCCGACCACAAAGACCTGCTCTCCTGTGACGTGGCTCTCAACCCCGATACGGGGATGCTGGCCCCCGACATCCCCACGATTACCTACGCCTTGCGGGGACTGGCCTACTTCGAGTTGAAGGTCTACGGCCCCAAGAGCGACCTGCACTCCGGCGTCTTCGGTGGGGTGGTGCACAACCCGGCCCAGGTGATTTGCGAGTTGATTGCCGGGATGCACGACGCCGACGGGCGCGTCACCCTGCCGGGCTTCTACGACAAAGTGCTGCCTCTGGAGGAGGCCGAGCGCGCCGAACTGGCCCGCCTGCCGATGACGGAAGCCTTCTACCTGGAGAAGAGCGGCGCGCCCGCCCTGTGGGGCGAGAAAGGCTACACCCCCGTAGAGCGCACCGGCGCGCGTCCCACCCTGGAAATCAACGGGCTGTACTCCGGCTTCATCGGCGAAGGCGCCAAGACGGTGCTCCCCGCTTACGCGATGGCGAAAATCTCCTGCCGTCTGGTCCCCAATCAGGACCCGGCTGACGTGGAAGGACAAGTGCGCGCCTATCTGGAAGCCAACGCCCCGAAAACCGTCACCTGGGAGTTGAAATCCTTCCCCGGCGCGCCGGCTTCTCTCTCCCGCATCGATTCTGCGGGAGTGCAGGCCCTCGCCAAAGCGCAAGAGACCGTTTGGGGCAAGCGCCCGGTCTTCAAACGCGAGGGCGGTTCCGTCCCCGTGGTGGGCGACATCCAGAACATCCTCGGCGTGGACGTGGTCAACACCGGCTTTGCTCTTCCCGATGACCATCTGCACGCCCCCAACGAATCCCTCCATTTGCCCACGTGGTACAAGGGCATTGAGGCGTTGACACATTTCTTCTTTGAGATAGGGAGCAGGGATTAGGGAGCAGGGAACAGGGATTAGGCAATCCGGTTCCCAGTTCCAATCCCCAATCCCCAGTCCCTAATCTCCCAATCCCCAGTCCCTAATCCCCCATCCCTGACCATGGAAAAACTCCCTTCTTACGGCGGACAGGCCCTCATCGAGGGCGTGATGATGCGCGGCGGAAACGCCGTGGCGATGGCGATGCGCGCCCCCGACAAGCAAATCGTCATCAAAACCGAACCCCTGGGCGGAATCTACAAGAGCCGCCTGACGAAAATCCCCTTCTTGCGCGGCTTGGTCGTCCTGTGGGACGCCCTCGGCCTGGGGATGCGCGCCCTGACCATCTCGGCCAACCTGCAAACCGGCGAGGACGAGCAACTCGAAGGCCCGGCCCTCTACGGGACGATGGCCTTTTCGCTGGCGCTGGGAGTGGCGCTGTTCTTCCTCCTGCCGGCCTGGGGGGGAGACCTGAGCGAGAAGTACCTGCATCTCTCCCACTGGGGGGCCAACCTGGTGGAGGGCCTCGTCCGCCTGGTCATCCTGGTGGGCTACATCTGGGGCATCGGGCAGATGGAGGAGATTGAACGCGTCTTCGCCTACCACGGCGCGGAGCACAAGACCATCAATGCCTTCGAGGACGGGGCGGAACTCGTCCCCGAAGTGGTGGCGCGTTACTCGCTGGAGCATCCCCGCTGCGGGACGGCCTTCTTGCTCAACATCGTCGTGCTTTCCATTCTGCTCTTTTCGCTGCTCGGCCCCCAGCCGCTTCTGTGGAAACTGGTCAGCCGCCTTTTGCTGCTCCCCGTGCTGGCGGGCATCACCTACGAATACCAGCGCTGGACGGCCAACAACCTTGATAAGGGCTGGGTGCGCGCCCTCATCAAGCCCAGTCTGGCCTTGCAGCACCTGACCACCCGCGAACCATCGCTGGACATCCTCGAAGTAGGCATCGCGGCTTTCAATGCCATGCGCGCCGCCGAGCGGGAGGTCGTGCTTTAGCCTCCCCGATGCGTAGAAAATGGGTTCTGGGCTGTGGAGGGGCGCTGCTGGCCGCCTGCTGTGTGCTGGCAGCCGCGCTGCTCTGGCCGCGTTTCCGTCCGCAGCCCCGCCCCGTTGCGGCGGAACGCCTTTTTGAGGGGGTCACTTACGCCCGACGGGTGACGAACACTCCCCGCCCCCTGGTGGTACACGTTGTTACGGTGGATACCCGCGCCGAGGGTATCGCCTTTTTGGTGACCCCCGGCGACCCGAAGGCGGATTTGCCTTTGCAGGCGCACACCACCTCGCAGTTTGTGCGCGATTTTGGGGTGCAACTCGCCGTCAACGGAGACGGCTTCACCCCCTGGAGCGGGCGCGGCTTTTGGGATGAGTACCCCCGTCCGGGCGACCCGGTCGCCCCCATCGGCTTCGCGGCCTCTCAGGGGGTGGTCTACTCCCAGGATACCGATTCCGAACCCACCCTGTATTTGGGGCGCAACAATCAAATCAGTTTCGAGCGCCCCGTGGGAGCGGTCTACAACGCCGTCTCCGGCAATGCGTGGCTGGTGCGCCGCGGCCAGGCGTTGCCGCTGGAAGCCGGAGCACCGGCCCCCCGCACGGCGGTCGGCCTGAGCAAGAACGGACGCTACCTGTACCTGGTGGTTGTGGACGGGCGGCAGGCGGGCTACAGCGAGGGGATGACCCTCCCCGAATTGGCCGCTCTCCTGGTGGAACTGGGCGCACAGGAGGCCATCAACCTGGACGGGGGCGGCTCCTCCACGCTGGCGCGGGCCGGAATGCTCAAGCCGGTGGTGCTCAACAGCCCCATCCACCGCAACCGACCGGGGCGGGAGAGGCCGGTCGGCAACCACCTGGGGGTCTTCGCAAAACCGTAGGAGGAAGTTCCCGCGGAGGGGCGCAAATCAGCGGGCATCATCGGCAGGCGGCGTTACTCGCCCACCATCTGGACGACGAGGCGGCGGTGACGGGGGCGGTTGTCGAAATCCACGAAGATGATTTGCTGCCAGGTTCCCAGGGTGGGCTTGCCGTCCACGAAAGGCACGCTGAAGGAGGCCCCCAACAGGGCGGCGCGCAGGTGGGCGTGCCCGTTGCCGTCCCCCCAGCGGGCGTTGTGGGCGTACTCGCGCTCCGGCGGGGCAATCTCGTCGAACAGGCGGCGCAGGTCGCGCAGGCAGCCGCTCTCGTATTCGATGGTGGTAATGGCGCTGGTCGAGGAGGGGGTGAAGACGGTCAGGATGCCGTTACGCAGCCCCGATTGACGCAGCAAATCGGTCACTTCGGCGGTGATGTCGTGGATGTCGGCGTCGCCGCGGGTACGCAGTTCCAGGGTTCCGGTGATGACGCTCATCGCGGGCCTCAGCAGCCTTCGGCTTCCTCGTCCAGGAGGGTGATTTCATCCGGCAGGTTGGGAACCAGGCACAGGAAGACGAAAGGCTCCTCGCCGATGCTCCGGTACCAGTGCGGCACACCGGCGGGGATGAAGACCACGTCCCCGGCCTGAACTTCGTACTCCTGCCCGCCGATGCCGATGCGGGCGCGCCCGCCGAGGACGTATTGCTCGTGCTCCACGGCGTTGGTGTGGCAGGGCATCCCCCCGCCGGGCTGCATGGTGAAGCGCCGCATGGCGAAATGGGGGCCTTCTTCGGGGGAAATCAAAACCTGAATGACGGTATCCTTGCCCGCTTTGACTTCCTGGGCGGGAACTTCATCGGCGTGTTTGACAGACATGAGAACCTCCGGGATGGTGAATGGTGAATGCAGAATGATGAATGCAGAATGATGAATGCCGCCGCCTGACACGTGACACATGATACGTGATACATGACACGTGGTACGTGAC
>DRKV01000257.1 GCA_011051635.1 Chloroflexota bacterium
AACACCCTCAAACGCCTCAAAACCATCGAAGGACACATCCGCGGCATCCAGCGCATGGTAGAGGAAGATGCCTACTGCATCGACGTCATCCGCCAAATCAGCGCCGTCCAGGCCGCCCTCCACCGGGTCAGCGCCCAGATTCTGGATGCCCACCTCCACTCCTGCGTCACCACCGCCATTCGTGGCGAAGACCCCCAGGAGCGCGAGCGCGTTCTGGAAGAAATCGTGAGCATCTTCGAAACCAGCACGAAACTCTAATTCCAACAGGAGCAAATCACATGCCTACCGTGACCTACAAAATTCCCAACATCTCTTGCAAGCACTGCGTCCACACCATCAAGATGGAAGTCGGCGAACTGCCCGGCGTGAAGAGCGTGGAAGGCAGCGTGGCCGGGAGGACGGCCACCATCACCTTCGAGGCTCCCGCTACCGAGGAGGCCATCAAGGCCCTCCTGTCCGAAATCAACTACCCCGCTGCGGACTGAAAACGAGTCCCGTCCTCCCGCATGTTTCACAACGCGAGGACGCAAAGCCGCAGAGTCGCCGAGAAAAATGCCAAAATATCCCCGGTTGACGGAATCAGACGCTGAATCACTCCTCCCGCCGCCCCCAAAAGCATCTCTTTGCGTCTCGGCGTCGCCGCGTTTCACAGTTCTTGCGCCTGAAGTGTCAACCTGTGTCCCCTGTGTCTCCGTGTGACGAAAACACAGCCGCGCACCCCGGCAGCCAAGCAGGAAAACAGCGCAAATCCGCGGCCATCAGCGCAATCTGCGCTCCAATCACCGCGGGGAAATTGAAACGCCCCCGCCGACAGGAAAAATATGAACGCCTCCAGACAAATCGTTCTCCCCATTACCGGTATGACCTGCGCCAACTGTGTCGCCACCGTTGAGCGCAACCTGAAGAAAGTGGATGGCGTGGAAACCGCCAACGTCAACCTCTCCTCCGAGCGTGCTACGGTGATTTTCGACCCCGCCGCTGCCGGCCTGCCCGACCTGATTGGGCGCATCGAACGCGCCGGCTACGGAGTTGCCACCGGCGAGGCCGAATTGCTCATCCAGGGATTGAGCGACGACAACGACGCCCGCCGCCTGGAAAAGCACCTCGCCGGCCTGGACGGCGTGCTGGAGGCCCAGGTCAGTTTCACTACCGAGAAAGCCCGCCTGCGTTACATCCCCACCCTGCTCAGCCAGGCGGATTTGCGCGCCGCGGTGGAGGAGGCCGGTTTCAAAGCCGTCGTCCCCGAAGGCAGCATGGAGGACGCCGAGGCCCGCGCCCGCGCCGAGGAGACCGCCCGCCAAAAGCATCTCCTCATCGTCGGATTGGCCTTCACCGTGCCGCTTTTCCTGCTCTCCATGGGCAGCGGCTTCGGCCTGCTCCCCCCCGCCATCGCCGAGGCCCCCTGGCTGGGCTGGGTGCTGTTCGCCCTGGCGACCCCCGTCCAGTTCTACGTCGGCTGGCAGTATTACGTCGGGGGCTACAAGGCCCTCCGCAACGGGGCAGCCAACATGGACGTTCTGGTCGCCCTCGGCTCCAGCGTCGCCTACCTCTACTCGGTGGCCGTCCTGCTGAATCTCCTGCCCGGCCACGTTTACTTCGAGACCTCGGCAGTCATCATCACCCTCATCCGGGTCGGCAAATTCCTGGAGGCCCGCGCCAAAGGCCGCACCAGCGAAGCCATCAAGAAGTTGATGAGTTTGCAAGCCAAAACAGCCCGCATCGTCCGCGACGGACAGGAGATGGAAGTCCCCGTGGAGGAGGTGCGGGTCGGCGACCTGGTGCTGGTGCGCCCCGGAGAGAAAATCCCCGTGGACGGCGTGGTGGTGGAAGGCCGCTCCGCCGTAGATGAATCCATGCTGACCGGAGAGTCGCTCCCCGTGGAAAAGGGGCCGGGCGACCCCGTGATTGGCGCAACCCTCAACAAACTGGGTCTCCTCAAATGCGAGGCCACCAAAGTGGGGCGCGAAACCGCCCTGGCGCAAATCATCCGCCTCGTGGAAGAAGCCCAGGGCAGCAAAGCCCCCATCCAGAAGATGGCCGACCAAGTCTCCGCGGTCTTCGTGCCCCTGGTCATCACCATTGCCATTTTCACCTTCCTGGGCTGGTACTACCTGGCTCCACCGCCCGCCGACCCCGCCGTGAGCCAGTTCACGCGGGCGCTCATCAACATGGTGGCCGTCCTGGTGATTGCCTGCCCCTGCGCCATGGGGCTGGCGACCCCCACGGCGGTGATGGTCGGGACGGGCAAGGGCGCCGAAACGGGCATCCTCTTCAAATCCAGCGAGGCGCTGGAGCGCGCCGGGCACGTCAACACCGTGGTGCTGGATAAAACCGGTACCATCACCCGCGGCCAGCCGGCAGTCACCGACATCGTGCAGGCCCCGGAAAGCAATCTGGGGGAGGCCGAACTCCTGCGCCTGGCCGCCAGCGTGGAACAGGGTTCCGAGCATCCGTTGGGCGAGGCCATTTGGGCCGAGGCCGGGGAACGCGGTCTCCCGCTGAGCGAAGCGGGCGGCTTCAAGGCCGTCGTCGGGCAGGGCGTGCAGGCCGAGGTGGACGGGTATCTGGTGCGGGTCGGCAACCTGCGGATGATGCAGGCCGCCGGGCTGGATACCGCCCCGCTGGAGGCGGACATCCGCCGCCTGCAATCCGAAGCCAAGACCGCC
>DRKV01000258.1 GCA_011051635.1 Chloroflexota bacterium
ACCCTCACCCCCACCCCCATTGAAGCCTACACCGGCGGACATGTCTGGGTGCGGGATGAACCTTATCAGGAATCACCGCACCGCCTGGTACTCTTTCGCGATACGCCCGTGCGGGTAGTGGCTGTCTACGGCCCCTGGGCGCAGGTCATCTGGTGGGAGGCGGGGCAACCCCAAAGCGGGTGGGTCCCGGCTCGCTGGGTCTTCACGCGTCTGCCCGTGCCGCCGGATGTAGTGACGCCGTTTCCTGCTCCATAACGGCAGCCGCCTGAACCATGTTTGCTTTCCTGCGCTCTTTTCTGCAAACCTTGCGAGGCCGTCTCGTGACGGCCTTTTTGGTAGCCGTCTTGCTCCCTTTGCTGGGCACGGCGCTCTACGGCAACTGGGTTACCAGCAAAATTATTCAGGAGCGTGCTCTGGAAAACGCCCACGCCGACACGTTGCGTCGCGCCTCTCAAATACGCGACTTCCTGCAGGGCGTGGAGGCCGACGTCCACTACCTCGCCAGTCTGGACGACCTCCGCAAACTCTTCTACGCCGACCAGACCCAGAACACCCGCGACTTCTTGCTCTACCGCCAAAACCTGGCGCGGGAGTTCTTCATCTTCACCTCCACCCACCCCTCCTACTACCAGGTGCGCTACATCAACGCCCGGGGGCAGGAAGTGGTGCGGGTCGATTCGGATGGGCGGGATGCCCGCATCGTTCCCTGGGACGAATTGCAAAACAAGGCCGACCGCTACTACTTCACCGAGACGATGGCATTGGAAGCGGGACGGCTTTACGTCTCCCCCCTGGATTTGAACCGCGAGCACGGACGCATCGAGACCCCTTACAAGCCTGTCATCCGCTATGCCGTGCCGGTGGATTACCTGGGGGAGCGCCGCGGCATCGTCATCATCAACGTCTACGGGGATGCCTTTCTGGATTTTCTCCAGGGAAGCAGTGCCCATCAGCGGATGATGCTGGTTGACTCCAGTGGATATTACCTCTACCACCCCGATGAATCGCGCCGTTGGGGAGGCCCGCGCGACCTTGACAGCGGCTACCGCCTGGATAAAGATTACTCCCCCCAGGTAGCGCAACAGGTGTTGAACGGCAAGCCCGGCGTAGTCAGCACACGCGACGAAGCCCTGGCTTTCGCCCCCGTACTGGTCTCCGCCAACCCCCAACCCCGCTCCTGGACGGTGATACGCGCCGAAAGCCGCCGGGCGCTCTTCGCCCCGATTGCCGATTTCCGCCGCACGGCAGGGATTATCCTGGCCGTTGCCATCTTCTTTGCTGGCGTGATGGTATTGGGAATTGCCCGCCACTTCACCCGCCCCATCGAGACTCTCCAATCCGCGGTGCGCGCCTTCGCCGAGACCGCCCGCTACGCGCCCCTGCCGGTCACCCGCAACGACGAGATTGGCCTGCTGACCGGAGAATTCAACCGCATGGCCCGCCTTCTCCAAACCCACATCTCCCAATTGGAACGTCTCAACGAGGCCGGGAAGCGCATGATGGCGACCCTGGAACGCGCTCCCGCACAACAGGCTGTCTTGCAGGCGGTGCGCTCCATCCTGCCTTGTACCTGGGCTGCTCTCACCATCTGCGTCACGGATGAACTCTGTCGTCCTACCGCCCAGTGCGGCGAGGGACCGCCTCCGGATGCCGAAGCCCGTCTCCAACTCCATGCCCGCGCCCGCCAGGAGGGGCGTGGCTTCGCCCATCTGCCCTCCGGCTGGACGCTGTACTGCGCCCACCTGCCCATTTCCGATGAAAATGCGTGGTATCTGGAGGCCGCCGGAACCCATCCCGACCTGCGGCAGCCGGTGATGCAAAACCTGTTCGCCGCTCTCACCACCCAGGCCAGCATCGCTCTGGAGAACGTCTTGCTCTACGAGCGTCTCAGCCAGCACAAAAAGCGCCTCTCGCAATTGCTCAACGCCCTCATCCGCGCCCAGGAAGACGAGCGCAAGATGGTGGCTTACGACCTGCACGACGGTCTGATACAGGACCTGGTGGGCGTGCGCCTGTGCCTGAGCAATTTTGTCGTGTGGCGCGAACAGTCCCCCGAACTGGCCGGAGAAGCCCTGGAGAGAGGCCGCCAGCAGTTGACCTGTGCCATCCGCGAGGCGCGCCGCCTGCTCCAGGGGTTGCGTCCCACCCTCCTGGACGACCTCGGCCTGCTGACCGCCCTGCGGGAACTGGCCCGCGAGACCACCGAACTGGGAGGCTGGGAACTCACCCTCTCCCTGCCAGACCCGGAAACGATGCCGCCGCTGGAGGAGGCCATTGATATGACCGCCTTCCGCATTGTCCAGGAGGCTTTTGCCAACATCCTGAAACATGCCAAAGCCAGCACCGTGCGTCTGGAAGTGCGCGTGGACGACAGTCTGCGCCTCATCATCGAGGACGATGGGCTTGGCTTCGAGGCCGATTCACCCGTAGCGCGCTCCCGCCACGCCATCGGGCTGAACAGTATGCGGGAGCGCGCCTCCCTCGTCGGCGGGCGGTGTGACATTGAGAGCGCGCCCGGCAAGGGTACCCGCGTCTCCGTGCGCCTGCCTTTTTCCCTGCAAGAAGAATGACCCAGAACCCGGAACCCCGCCCTCGCATCCTGATTGCCGATGACCACGGCATCGTCCGCACCGGTCTGAGCACCCTGCTGGCCTCTGCCGGTTTCGAGGTGGTAGCCGCCGTCCCCGACGGATTGCAGGCCGTGGAGCAGGCCTGCGCCCTCCGTCCCGATTTGGCCTTGCTGGATATCCGTATGCCCGAGGTGGACGGTTTGCAGGCCCTCCGGCACATCAAGGAGTGCTCTCCCGAAACCATCGTCATCATGCTGACCACTTACGCCAGCCTGGAGTACCTCAGCCGGGCGGTCATGTTGGGGGCGGCGGGCTACCTGACCAAAGACCTGGAGCCGGAGCGTTTGCCCGACCTGCTCCGCACCGTCCTGGCCGGCGAACACCTGCTCGACCCGGAGATGCTCAACCGCGTCCTGACCGTCGCGGCTGCCCAGATGGACACCAGCGGGGATGAAATGGTAGAAGCCCTCACCGAGCAGGAGACCCGCGTCCTGGCGCTGATTGCCCGCGGGATGAACAACCGGCAAATCGCCGAGACCCTGTTCATCAGCCAGAACACGGTCAAGACCCACGTGCGGCATATCTTCGACAAACTCCATGTCGCCGACCGCACCCAGGCGGCCATCTGGGCTGTGCGGCGGGGGCTGTGAGGGGGAGCGAGAAGAATCACACCACGGGGTGATTGCTTAAGGGGAGATTAATTCTACAATCGGAACACGTCTGTTTACCGGCCCTTCCTGTTTAGATTGCGCCGCTCAAGGAGGTGATGCCCCGACCCAATCCATTTATGCCAGCACTACGCACGAGGGGGGAAAGGGTACTGTGGGAAATTCCCGACGGTACCGCACCTGACCAGTACGTCAGCATGCTTGAGGAGAACGCAACTCATGAAGAAAACTCTGGCCATTGTATTGACTTTACTCGGCGTGTTGCTGTTGACTACTGTGGCGTTGGCGGCCCCCAATGCCCACTCCGCAGCCGACAACACCGCCGCCCCGACCGTACAGGAAGACCGCGAAGGCTGTATCTCCTGTCACGAGGGGATTGAAAACATCCGGGACCCCGAATCGGGGATGATGAAGCAAATCCAGACGCAGGGGGAGTGCACCACCTGTCACGCCGGCGACCCCACAGTGACCGGCACTCCCGACGACGCCGAAGCCGTCGCCGCAGCCCACGGCGGTGAGGACGGGACCTTCTATCCCGACCCCGGCAGCCCCTGGGTGGCCGACAAGACCTGCGGTAAGTGCCATACGGACTACAACTACGCCCTCGTCCGCTCCCTGATGAACACCGAAGCCGGTAAAATTCAGGGCAACCTGTGGGCCTGGGGCGTGCAGGGCAAATACGGCGAAGGCCGCACTGTGAAGTTCGGCAATTACACGGTGGACGATGAAGACGGCCCGACCCCCATTTTCGGCACGGATACCTACAAACAGTACGTCGAAGCCCTCCAGATTGCCTTCCCCGACCAGTTCCCCACCCACCTGGAACGCTTGCCTGTCCCCACGGTGGAAGAAATCGTGCAAGACCCCTCCCTGGCCGCCTTCACCTACCAGGTGAACCAGTGCCAGCGCTGCCATGTGGGTACGCCGCCCCGTTCCAAGCGCGGCGACTGGCGCGGTATGGGCTGCTCCTCCTGCCACATCCCTTACAGCAACGAGGGCTACTACGAGGGTAGTGACCCCACCATCCCCAAAGACGAGCCCGGCCATCCGTTGGTGCACTCCATTCAGGGGACGCGGGAAGCCCGCAACGGTATCCCCGTGGAAACCTGCAACTCCTGCCACAACCGCGGTAAGCGCATCGGTGTGAGTTACGAAGGTATCATGGAGTTCCCCTACGGGACGCCTTTCGACGAGACCGGCATGGGGCAGCCGAAACTGCACACTAAGAAGTACCTCTACATCGCCGACGACCTGCACCACTCTCAGGTCAGCCGCCCCGAAAATCCCGAAGGCGGGATGCTCTGTCAGGACTGCCACACCAGCATCGAGATGCACGGCGACGGCAACATTCCCGGCACGACCCTGGGGCAGGTGGAAATCGAATGCGCCGACTGCCACGGTACGCCCGATATGTACCCGTGGGAACTGCCGCTGGGCTACAACGAAGAAGCCTTCGGACAGGTCAGCGGCGACGGGCGCGGTCTCACCAACCAACTGCCCATCAACGTAATGGACGGCACGGTGTACGAGCCTAAAGATGGCTACCTGTTGAGCGCCCGCGGCAACCCCTTGGGCAACGTGGTACTCGATGGCGACCAGGTTATCTTGCACTCCGCCACCGGACGCGATTACTTCGTGCCGGTGTTGAAAGACATCAAGCAGAAAGGCACCTGGACTACGCCCGATGCCGAAGTAGCCATGGACAAGGTAACTGCCCACATGGAGCAGATGGAGTGCTACGCCTGCCACTCCAATTGGGCGCCCCAGTGCTACGGTTGCCACGTCACCGTGGATTACACCGAAGGCAACGCCGGCACCGACTGGGTAGCCGTCGGCAACAGTTACGCCGAAGGGCACGGCGATACCTCGCTGACAACCCCCGGCAAGGTCAAGGAAGGCCGCTCGTACTTGCGCTGGGAGAACCCCATCCTGGGCGTCAACGGTGAGGGGCGCGTCACCCCGCTTATCCCCGGCTGTCAGGTGGTGTACACCGTCATCGGCCCGGATGGGGAGAACGTGGTCAACAACGTAATTGGCCGCACCCCGCCCAACGAGGAAGGCGGCGGCGAGGAAGGGCAGTTGGGCATGGATATGGCCCCCGCCCAGCCGCACACCGCCGGCCGTAAGGCCCGCACCTGCGAATCCTGCCACAACGACCCCAAGGCTCTGGGTTACGGCATCAACGGTGGCGAGTACATGATGGGCAACGACCAGGACTTCTACGTCGAACTGGTGGACGCCGAAGGCAACCTGCTGACCGACCACGCTCAGGTGCAGGCGCCGGGCATCCCCGACCTGGGGCACGACTGGTCGCAGATTGTGGACCCCGAAACGGGCGAACAGTTGATGACCGTCGGCTCGCATTGGCCTGGCTCCGGCCCGCTCAATGAAGACCAGCGCTCCCGCATGGAACGCATCGGCGTGTGCATGGGCTGCCACCAGAACATGACCGATACGGAATTCTGGACGGACAAAGTCGTGGCGACCTACGGGCAAATCGTGAGCAACGACGACCACATCAACCTGATGAACCAGTTGGTACACGACGCGGTGGACGGCAAGACGGCCATTGCCGACCTGAATGCCGCCCAGGCTGAAATTTCCGAACTCCAGGCGCAGATTGCAGAGGGTGGGGGCGCTGAATCTCAGCCCGCTCCTGCCCCCACGATGGAACCCGCCAACCCGGTGGAAACTCCTTCCCAGAATCCCCCGTGGCTTCTGGCTGCCATCTCCCTGGTCATCGGGATTGGCCTGGGTGCAGGCGCCATCCTGGCGACCCGCAAGAAGTAAATTTTCTCAAAACGAAAGACCTGACGGGTCTCCAAGACCCGTCAGGTCTTTGTTCCCGAAAGCGCGCACAGGGATGAGACGCAGAGTATAATGAAGCGCCTTATCCCTGTGCGATTTTTCGCCCTTCCAAACCAATCAACGCAAGGAGATTTTTTCCATGATGGAAACGCAGGCATCCGATGGCAGCAAACGCCCCCTGTTCTTCGTACTTCTCAGCCTGAGCATCATTTTCCTCGCCCTGGCCGCCTGGTTCGGTTACCGCGCCTGGAAAGGCGCCTCCGATTCGCAGGGGCCCGACGCGGCTGCCTCCGGCGAATCCAGCCCGGCGGACGATTTCGTCGCCCTGGCGCTGGAACGCGCCCGCTCCGGCGACGTGGACGGCGCTCTCCAGGCTCTTGAAGTATCCATCTCCGCAGACCCGGAAGGTGCCGCTGAGGCTTATTACTACCGCGGTCTGATTCACGCCGAATTGGGCGAAACCTCCAACGCCCTGGACGATTTTGAGAAGGCCATCGAAATCAATCCGCACAGCGCCGAGTATTACGCCTCCCGCGGCACGGTATATCTCTCCACCGGGCGGCCCGCCACGGCCCTGGACGATTTCACCAAAGCCATTCAGATTGACCCCCAGAACGCGGCCACCTACGTCAATCGCGGGCAGGCCTACGCCCATCTCAAGATGTTCGACCTGGCCGAAAAGGACTTCAATTACGCTCTCAAACTGGATGACCGCCTGATGGCGGCCTACTTCAACCGCGGGGTGCTCTACATGACCCTGGAGAAACCTGAAGAAGCCGTCGCCGATTTCACCCAGTGCATTGAACTGGATGCCGACGCCCCCGCTCCCTATTTCAATCGCGCCGTGGCGCTTATCGACTTGGGCCGCCGGGACGAGGCCGCCGCCGACCTGACCATCTATTTGGGGATGACCCAGGATGAGGAGGGGCAGCACCAGGCCCAGGCTTTGCTGGATAACCTCGTGGAATCCGCCTCGCCTTGACGGATATCCCCGCGCTCTGTACAATACGCTCACAACTGCATACCGCATCACAGCCGAGGTGCCTTCGCCCCCGGAAGGGCAGGCTGAAAGGCGAAGCCGGTGCAAGTCCGGCGCTGTCCCGCAACTGTGAGGGGAGGAGTGAGCAGGTGACGGGGTGAATGGGTAACGGGTATCTCCCCTAGTCCCCAGTCCCTAGTCCCCAGTCCCTAGTCACCCAATCCCCAAGCCAGGTCGCCCGCCTCTGCTGGTTCACCACATCCTCGTGGAAAAGGAGGTGGGAACGGCCATGTCTCCCTGACATACGCATACCTTTCTCAGACCCCAGGCCCCCGTTCCCCCCGACGGGGGCTTTTCGCGTTCCCGTGTGTTAGTCGTCTAGTCGTCAGGCGTCAGTCGTCTAGTCGTCAGTCACCAGACGCCAGGAGTCAGTCATCTGTCGTCCGTCGTCAGTCGTCAGTCGTCAGTTCCCAATCCCAAGTCCCTAATCCCCAATCCCCAATCCC
>DRKV01000259.1 GCA_011051635.1 Chloroflexota bacterium
AGATGTACCATGTTTTGATGGCGTTATCCGAGGAGCCGGTCGAGCCGTAGAGGCAATCGGCCAGGATGAGAGCGGTTTTGTCCTTGATGACGGGGTGCTTGTTCACGTCTACTACCGGGTTGTAAGTGCTGGTGTAATACACTCCCCCGTTGATTTCCATGTATTCGTGCAGACTGACCCGGTCGGAACTGGCGTACACATAGTTGATGCTGCCGTAGTGGTTCTTCATTCCAATCGAGGCCGGGATAGCAATCCCGCTCGGATTGGGCTTGCCCGGTTTGTGCGCCTTGACGATGGGCATGTTGATGAGATACGTGGCGTCGTACAAAATATCGGTCAGCAAACGGTCGGGAATCTGTCCCCACGGGTCGTTGAACGGTACTGTCAGACTGGGGTCTTTGCCGTAGGTAGGGGCCTGCACGCCGGAGCAGTCCGTCAGGCCGATGAAATGCACCTGCGGGTAAGCCTGAAGGATAGGGTTGCGGAAGTAGTCGGGGATGGTTTTGCCGTAGCGCTGGCCGCTTTCGCTGCCGCTGGCATCGTAGAAGTACACATCGCCGGCCTGCACGCCCGCGGCGGTCAAACCGTTGAGGAGCGCCAGCGCCAGTTGCGGCACGGCGTCAATCTGATTATTGTGCGAACTGCACGAATTGCCGTTGAAGATGCTGTTGTTGAAACTGACCTTGACGGCAATCTTCTGTCCCGGTTGATAGCCGCCGCTGTGGACGCGGTTGAAGAGTACGCTCCAAATGTTCCCCCACGAGGATTGTCCGGTGAGTTCCTGAAGACCGTCCAGCAGCATGGCCTCCACCGTAGCGGTATCCACGTAGTCGTAAAAGCGGGTGTCGCTGGTGCCCGGCCAGGAGGTCGCGTCGGTGTCCCGCACATGTATCACCAGCCCGCTGTCGGAAGGGGGCTGGGAAGTTGGGCCAGGGGTTGGCGTGTTGGTCGGTGTTGGCGTGTTCGTGGGCGGGACGGGGGTACTGGTTGGGTGTGGTGTGTTTGTGGGAGACAGTTCGCCACGGACCACATAGGGCAGATAGGTTTGACTGATAGCCTGGATTTTGGCACTGGCCAGCAACTGCCGCACCGCAGCCAGGGTGAGACCGCCCGCCGCGGCGGCCAGGCCAACCAGGAATTCCCTGCGGCTGAGGGGGTTGCGCTTTTTGCTCATTACTGCTTCCTCCTGGACACTTGCAAACTTTCACACTTTCACACTTGCAAACTTTCCTACTTCCCAACTGCATACACTCTCACGCCATCTTCCTCGAAGGCCATGTGCAGCCAGGGACTTTGTGCCGGGTCGTATGTGCCCAAGGCGCGCTCGGCGGGGCCGTAGAGCACGTAATCCACGCCGAATTGCGTTATCACCTGCCTTCGCTGCGCATCCGGTGTATCGGCTTGAAAGAAAGCGGCCACAAAATCGCGCTTGGTGTAGAAATCAACGGTCTGCGCCCAGTGGCTCAGGAAAGCGGTGCGCCCACTGATGGCAGGGATGTAGCGCCCCGGTTCATAGGAACTCAGCACGATGGCGTCTGACGGGGCGTTCTCATCCAGCCATTGCATTGCATCGTACTCGGCCTGATGCAAAAAGTATGGATAATTGTACCGGTGCAAGTCCAAAAAGCGCCATAGGAAAATGTACCCATTGGTAGGGATGACGGCGGCCAGCAGCACCGCAGCGGCCAGGGCGGGGGATGCCAGCGCCTGCCAGCGCTGCGCCAGCCGGGGATGCACCTTTTCAAACCAGAAATCTACTCCCAGCAGGACGACGGGAACCTGCCAGGAGTTTATCATGTGGATTTGGAAATCCGTGGGGACGTAAGTCAGCGCCCAGCCCCCGAAGAACCACGCCAGCAGGAAGGTGCGCAGCCGGGATTTGTGGGGGGCAGCCGCCTTTTGGGGTCTGGCAGCCGCCCGAAGGGTGGTCAGCGCCCCCGCTAATCCCAAAAAGAGCGGTATCCCCATAGGGATGAACATCCGCAGGGGGTTGGGCGTGAACACGCCGGCATTGTCGAATTGCGCCAGGACTTCTTTCCAAATCGGGTTGAGCGTGGTCAGGAGCACCGAATACAGGGCGGGCGGGAAGGAAATCAGCCCTACGATGAGCAGCGCCTTGAACCAGTACCACGGGAAGCGGCGGGTCTGCGCCCAGCGCGCCAGGGCGTACAGGCCGGGAATGCCCCACACGAGTATCAAATCGTAGGTGTGTTGCCAGCCGAGCAGAAAGGCGGAGAGCGCCGCCGCCCAGGCGTAGCGCAAATTCTCGGTTTTCTCGCCTTTCCACAGCAGCCCCAGGGTGAGCAGGATGAAGGCCGCGGCTTCGGCGAAGTGGGGGTAAGCCATCAGGTTGAGGAAAAAATTGCCTTCCGCCAGATAGACGCCCAGAGGGTAGTACAGTTCGCCGCGCCACAGGGTGTATTTGAGAACGATTTGCACCCAGCCCAGCCCCGCGCCCAGCGCCAGCACCAGGAAGGCCGTCTTGCGGCGGGTAATGCGCTCGAACGCCTGCGCGCACCACCAATAGACGATGGGCATGAGCATCGCACCGGCGGCAAAGCGGAAAATCTGGTACACCCAGCGATAATCCAGGCCGGTGAATTTACCGAAGCGCGCCAGCACGAACCACAGCAGGTTGAAGAAGACGGGCGGGTTTGGCTCCGGCGTCTGCCGGTTGGGGATGAGCAAGGCATCCTGAAAACCGCGGTACCACCACAAATACTGGGCGTGGTCGGAGGTGTTCAGGATGAAGCCCATGAAGTGCTTTTCCGGCGGAACGCTCAAGGCGGCGTAAACGTAAGGCAGGGCCGTGAGCAGCAGGATGCCGAGCGTTATCAGGGCGACGAAACGCCATTCTTGTCTGGAGATGCGATTCATGGGATGGGGAGATGATGGGGATGGTTGCCCTCACCCCCAACCCCTCTCCCACTGGGAGAGGGGGGCCGAGCGTTGCGAGGACGGGGTGAGGGAGGGTGTTGCGGGTCACGGTGTACGTTGTACGCTATCACCTGACCCCTGCCCCCTGCGGAGAGACTTCCAGCGTGCGGCCCGACGTCCACTCCAGGTAGGAGAGGGTGCCGCCGTCGGGCAGGGGGAGGGTTTGCAGGCGCAGGTTTTCTCCCAACGGAGGGATGACATTGTTGTCGAAAAAGACCAGGGTATGGATGGGCGGGGACAGTTCGGTGACGGCCTCTCCCACGTCGAAGCGCGCCGAGAGGTCCGGAGCCTGAAAAGCGGGCAGGTAGTAATCCGGCAGGCGGAAATTGCGTCCGTTGGCGAGCACCGCCGTGGTCGCGGGGTCGAAGGTCTTCCGAATGACTTCCAGCCGCGGAGCGACGTAGGCGTCGTATTGCCGGATAGCGTTGGCGGAGGGGGTGTTGAAGAGCATCCGTTCCATACCGAACAGGTAGGGCGGAGCGAAGAGGAAGAAAGCGGCGTTGGCGGCGAGGACGAGGGCGGAGATTCGGGGGAGACCGTGGACTGTAGACCGTGGACTGTGGACCGTAGACCGTAGACTGTGGGCCGTAGACCGTAGACCGTGGACCGTAGACCGTAGACTGTGGACCGTAGACCGTAGACCACCGACCACAGACCACAGACC
>DRKV01000260.1 GCA_011051635.1 Chloroflexota bacterium
AACTGGCCGCGAGTCAGGTACATCAGGAACCAGCCGGCAGCGAAGACCAGGGGGCCGAGCCAACTCCCAAACTGCACCGCGGGGACCATGGCCGTGCGCGCCTGCAAGGGCAGGTAGCCTTTGGCATCCTGGATGGCGTGCCCGGCTTCGTGAGCGGCCACGCCTACCGCCGCCAGACTGCTGCTCTGGTACACCTGCGGGCTGAGACGCAAGACTTTGGTGCGCGGGTCGTAATGGTCGCTGAGAAAGCCCTGCACGGGCTGAATATCTACGTTGTAGAGACCGTTGGAATCGAGCACACGGCGGGCTGCGGCTGCCCCGCTCATCCCGGAACGGGCGCGCACCCGCGAATACTTGTCGAAAGCGGATTTCACCTTCATCTGCGCCCAGAAGCCCAGGATGAGGGCGGGCAGGGCGAAAACGAAGTACATCGGGTCAAACCAGAACATACGCGGGCCTCCAAAAAGTTGGTTTCGTACCGTCTTTCTTTCTACCTGTGCCCCGCCCCCTTGTCAAGCACCACCGGGCGATTTTTTACCCGTTTCTAACACAGATAGATACGGATACTCCTCCCCCACTCATCCCATCATCCCATCATCTCCTCATCTCATCACCCCCTCACGGAAACAACGGCCACACCAAAGGCAGGGTCAGGGTGACGACCAGCATCAAAAGCAAACTCAACCCCCAACCGGCGCGGAAGTAGTCGGAGAAGCGGTATTCCCCCGGCCCCATCACAATCACGTTGGACTGGTGGCCGATGGGCAGCATGAAGGCGCTGGAGACGGCCAGGACGATGGCGACGATGAAGGGGTAGGGACTCGCTCCCAAACTGCGGGCGGCATCCAGAGCAATGGGAGCCATGAGCACGAGGACGGCGGCGTTGGACATGCCGGTGGTCAGCACCACGGAGAGGGCGTACAGCCCCATCACAACCGCCATCGGCCCCCAGCCCCCCATCAGGGCAGTGACTTGCTGCGCCAGGAGGGAGGCCGTTCCCGTCTTCTGCATGGCAATCCCCATCGGGAGCATCCCCCCCACCAGGAAGATGGATTTCCAATCCAGGCTGGCAATCGCCTCGTCCATATCCAGCACGCCGGAGAGTACCATCGCCAGCGCCCCGGCGGTCATGGCGACCGCGATGTGCAGCCACTCCGTCACCGCGCTGAGCAGGATGAAAGCCACAATGGCAAGGACGAGGGGCGCTTTGCGGGAGTCGCGGGGGGCATCCTTGTTGAGTTCGTCCAGCAGAAGCAGGTCGCGGTCTTGGCGCAGGGCGCGCAGGCGGCTGTCGAGGCCCTCCACGAGGAGGGCATCCCCAAAGCGCAGGGGTTCCTCGGCCAGGTTATGCACCAGCAGGTCGCCCTCCCGCCGAATTCCCATCACGGTCAGGCCGTAGCGGGTGCGGAAATCCACCTCCCGCAGGGTCTTGCCTTGCAGGGTAGATTTCGGGCTGAGCAGCACCTCCGCCACGCCCAGGCCGCCCCGACGGGCGCGGGTCTTCTCCAGGTCGTCCACAGGAGGGCGGGTCAGCATGGTCAGGCGGGCTTCCCGCGCCAGGCGGGTGAGTTCATACGGCGCGCCCTGCACCAGGAGCGTATCTCCCGCAAAAAGACGCCGTCCCGGGCTGGCAAAGAGGGTGTGCCCGTCGGCGGCGTAAATGTGCAGAATCTGGACATCGTAGCGGCGCCCCAGGCCGCTTTCCACCACCAGTTTGCCCACCAGCGGGGATTCGGGGGTGATGCGCAACTCGGCCAGAAAATCGTCCAGGTGGTAAACCGCCGAAAGCGCGCCCCGCCCCTTCTGGGCGGGCAGAATCCGGCGACCAACGAGGAGCATGTACAGGATGGCCGTCCCCAGGACGATAGCCCCCATCGGAAGAAAATCGAAGAAGCCAAGAGGGGCGACCCCGGCGTAATCCTCCAGAATACTGTTCGCCAGGATGTTGGGCGGTGAACCGATGAGGGTCATGTTGCCGCCGAGAAGAGAAGCCCACGCCAGGGGAATCAGGAGCCGCGAGGGGGAGACTTCCGCCTGCGAGGCCACGCGCATCACCGCGGGCAGGAGAATGGCAACCGCCCCGACGTTGTTCATGAACGCCGACATGCCCCCCGCCGCCAGCATGGTAAGCAGCAAGAGACGAATTTCGCTGTCCCCGGCGAGGCGCGTCATGGCGCGGGCGACCCGGTCGGCCAGCCCGCTGCGTACAATCCCCCCGCTGACGACGAAAATCGCCGCCACGGTAATCACCGCCGGGTTGGAGAAGCCGGAGAATGTTTCTTGCGGGGTGAGCAGGCCGCTAAGCCCCAGGGCGGCCATCGTCAGCAGGGAAACCACGTCCACGCGCAGCCGCTCGCTGAGAAAGAGCAGCAGCGCTCCTGCCAGGATGCCGAGCACCAGCCAGTTGTCGGCGGTCATCCCTTACCGCCTGCCGACGAAAGAAATCAGCAGCCCGAAGAAGCCGACCACCCCCAGGACGATGATGACCAGCCCCATCGGGACGCCGCCCAGCGGAGGTCCGGCCTCCACCGGCTGGAAGGTGGGCAGCGCCAGCGGGGGCGGGGGCGTGAAAGTCGGCAGGCGGGTCGGGGGGATTTCCACCAGGAATTGCGCCGCCAGGGTGGGGTCAATCGTGGGCGTGACCTTCGGGGTCGGAGTGGCGGGCGGCTCCACGATGGGAATCACCGCCGCGGGGGGCAGCACGATGAGGCGGGAGAAGACCCAGCCAACGTTGCCCGGCGCGCCCGGATAGACGATTTTGAGCCAGTCGCCGCCCGGCGTGCGCCCCAGGATGGGAACTTCCTGCCCCGCCAGGAGAAAGCCGATTTGTTCATAATCCACGTGCGGGCCGGAGCGCACCCGGACGCGGGGGTTGTCGGTGGTGACGCGCCCGATAGGCGCGGAGGGCGTCCCCGTCACGGTGGGGATGTCGGGGGTGGGTTGCTGGGCCTCCGTCCGCGAAACGAGGGAGAAGGCCAGCGGCAACAGGAGGAAAATCAAAAGGAGGGTTTTTCGCATACGAGTTCCTGACGTACATAGACCTGACGGGTCTGCGAGACCCGTCAGGTCTCTTCGCGGCCTGCCGACAAAAACGATTATAATCGAAGTCACCTAAGCCCGTTTCCCCCCAAAAGGAGCGGGGTGCAAGCAGATCCTGTAGATGCGTTTCGGCTCCGGCGGCTGGAAGTCGCGGCAACAGTTGCGAAACCTGCCTACGCAGGTTGGATTCCAGCCGCCGAAGGGCGGCTTCGCAGACGTTGGTGCAGTTTCAACTGCCGTCTTCTACGACATTTACTTGCACCCAAAAAGGAGCGCCCATGCAGCCTAAAATTTTCTACGGAGACATCACCCCTGAAGAAATCGCCCAGGCATTGATAGCCGAATTCGACCGCGGCGTCTGGAAGGCGCAACAAATCGGGGGCGGGGAGCAGGTGGTCGTCCAGATTGCCACCCGCCGCCACACCCGCCGCGGCGGACAGACCGCCCTGAGCGTCACCCTCCGCACAGTGCCGGACGGGGTCAGCGTGCAGGTCGGCAAACAGGCCTGGCTCGGCGTGGCCGCCAGTTTGGGCAAGACGGCTTTCATGGCCTTACGCAATCCCTTCTACCTCTTGGGCCGCCTGGACGACCTGGCCCAGGACATCGAAAATCTGCAACTTTCGGAGCGCGTTTGGGAGGTCGTTCAGCGCACGGCGCGCTCGGCGGGCGTCTCGCAGGCCCTCTCGGAGCGTCTGCGCCGGGTCGTCTGCCCGTACTGCGGCACCGCCAACGAGGTGGGCGAAGCGCGCTGCATCGCCTGCGGCGCTCCGTTGGGAGAAGCCCAGCCGCGCACCTGCCTGCACTGCGGCTTCGTGCTGACCGGCAACGAACAGGTCTGCCCCAACTGCGGACAGCCCGTCATCCCCGGCGTGGCTGTGAGACATCGGAAGTCTTGAAGAATGGCGGCGGGGGTGCCGTCCTTGCGGGCAGGGCTGGAACCCCTGCCCTGAGGTCATCAAGTCCGCAGAGCGGACTTCCTGCGGCCAGCGGGGGACTTCCAGTCCCCCCCACGTGCGGCAAAGGCGGCAGGTGTTGAAGTTGTTCGCTTTTCCGTGTGAATCAGCGGGCATCAGCGTAATCTGCGGGCAGGACTGGAACCCCTGCCCTGAGGCCATCAAGTCCGCAGAGCGGACTTCCTGCGGCCAGCGGGGGACTTCCAGTCCCCCGCACGTGCGGCAAAGGCGGCAGGTGTTGAAGTTGTTCGCTTTTCCGTGTGAAGCAGCGGGCATCAGCGTAATCTGCGGGCAGGGCTGGAACCCCTGCCCTGAGGCCATCAAGTCCGCAGAGCGGACTTC
>DRKV01000261.1 GCA_011051635.1 Chloroflexota bacterium
GCGGAAGGAATCAGACGGAAACAAGCGCATGGTTTTCCCGAATGTGACGCAGATAAGCCCGTAACACCTCGCCTATTTGCTTCCAATCGTACAGTTGGCGCACCCGTTCCCTGCCCGTCTCCCCCAACCTGGCGCGCAGGTGCGGGTCTTCCAGAAGGCGCACTACCGCCTGGGAGAATGCTTGCGGGGTATCGGCAATCAGCAGGTGCTTGCCGTCTTCCAGGGCCAGTCCCTCCGCTCCTTTGGAGGTGCTGACCACCGGCGTGCCCAGCGCCAGGGATTCCAGAATTTTCAGGCGGGTTCCGCCTCCCACCCGCAGGGGGACGATGGTAATCCAGGAGCGGGCTACGACGGGGCGAATATCGTCCACGTAGCCGGTCAGGGTGACGCCCTCATCCAGGGGGAGCCGCTCCACCGGAACGCCGTCCGTTTTGCCCGTGATACGCAGGCGAACCTGCGGGCGGCGGGCGCGCACGAGAGGGTAGATGTCCCTGAGGAAGTAGGCCATCGCATCGAAGTTGGCCTCGTAGGTGAGCGCGCCGTTGTAGACCAGGGTATCGGGTTCCGGCGCTCCGTGATTGCCTTGATAGTGCTCCATGTCTACGCCGTTGGGTACCACCTGGATAGGAGGGGCAGCGGGCGCGATACGCCGAATGCGCTCCCGCTCGACCTCGGAAACCGTGGTGCATCCATCCAGGCGGGGGAGAGCGCGGCGCAAGTAAAAATTCAATTTGCGCCAGGTCAGGCCGCGGCGCAATCGCGGCAGAAAGCGTTTCTCGCTTCGCCAGGCGTCGTAAGGGGTGCTGATTTCCAGTTCCTCCAGCACAGCGGGGATGTCGTTTACGGCTTCGAGATAAGGCAGCATGTCAATTTCGGAGCCAAGCACCAGGGCGTAAGAACTTTCGGCCTGCAAGGTGCGCATCCGCCGGGTGATTTCCGGGTGGTAGGTATCCACCAGGAAGCGCGGTCTGGGGGCCAGGAAACCCAGCAAGGCGCGCCCGCCGCCGGGTTGAAAGGGCCGGTAGGGGACGGTCTCCACCCGACGGCACACCTCCTGCAATGCCTCCTGATGTTGTGGGAGGATTTCTTCCTCCGCAAACGAGAGCAAATCCACGGCGTATTCTTCGCTCAGCACCTTGAGCAGGTTGAAGACGCGGATGCGCGCCCCGTTGTGCGGCGGGTAGGGGTACCAGCGGGAGAGAAAGAGCAGGGAGGGTTTGGCGTTCATGCGACGCGGGCGAGCCTTCGCAGACGGGATGCCAGAGCGTAGAGACGATTGAGACGAATAAAGATAGCCCTTTCGCGTTGCACGGCCTCCTGTCCGATGCGCGCGATTTGCTGCTCAAAAAGCGTCTGGGCGTAGCGATAGAGTTCGACATCCAGAGCATGGATTTCGAGAATACGCTGCCGAACTTTGTCCGGAACCCGTTGGTAGAGTTCCCGCTGCCTGTTGACGTTGCGCTTGCGGTACCACAGCCAGCGCCATCCCAGAACGTGCTTCATAACGAGGAGACTCTCGTCGTAGCGTTCCAGCAGCCCCACGGCGGCCAGCGTTTTCAGGTTTTGTTTGGCTGTTTCCAGCATGGCGGAGGTGGTCTCCTGAAATCCGATGCTCGGGGGCACGTTTGCCAGCCAGCGTACCTGTCCGTTGTCCAGCAACAGGCCGCTTTCGACGTATTCCTCCAGGCTCATGTGCTGTGTCTCGGCGTATTGAGGGTTATCGGCGTGAGAACGGACGTAGTGGAAATACGAGAGAGTGCGCTGTCCCGGCTCGCGCAGGATGGTGAAATAACGCCCTGGCCGCTCCAGCAAAGTGTGTACGCCGTAGGGAATGTGCCCGGTGACCAGGCGCAGACGGGCGCGGCGTTCCTCGGGAAGCGCGCCCACCTCTTGTTGCAGGTCTTCCCAGGAGGCGGGATACACCTTCCAGATGCTGCCTGGTGGATAGTTGTGTTCCAATATCTGGTACATGGTAATGCCGCCTGCTTTGGGGATGTGGAGGAAGATGTCGAGGGGGGGCATGGGGTGTTGGCTGGGCAGTTTGGTAGTTTGGTGGTTTGGTAGTTGCCTGCTTGCACACTTTCACACTTTCGTACTTTCACACCTCCCTAATCTGCCGCGCCTGTAATCCCGGATGGCCTGCCACATAGCGCGGCGCTGCGGGGCCTTGTGCCGCCATCGGGGTTTGAGGCTCCAACTTAGCAGGGTGCGGGCGTAGGAGAAGGTTGTCCACAGACGGGCGCGCAAGGGAGCGTGCCCCAAGTGCAGGAAAAGCAGGCGGTTGCGGGTCATGTAGTAGTGTACCCGCGGGGACGCCTCGCGCCTTTCGGGCGAGATTTTGTGCCATATTTTACTTCGCGGCACAAACAAAATGCGGTATCCGGCGCGCTGCATCCGCAGGCACCACTCCACTTCCTCGTAATACGCGAAGAAGCGCTCGTCCAGGCCGCCGACCTCCTCAAGAACGCGAGTCCGCACCAGCAAGGCGCAGCCGGTGACGAAATCCACCGGGCGCGGCGGCCCGTCGAACTGGCCTTCATCGCTCTCTCC
>DRKV01000262.1 GCA_011051635.1 Chloroflexota bacterium
GGCAGCGCTGGCAGGTGCGCAGCAGGTTTTGTTTCAGGACGGGGCTGTTCTCATCGGTGGGGGAGAGGATGCTGTGAACGCCGTGACAGTCGATACATGCTGGTTTGTTAGTTTCCTGACCGGGAGCGATTTGCTCAAAGATGGTGACGGTTGTTCCGTGGAAATCGGCCACATAGGTTTCGAAAACGTCCGTGCGAATGCCGTATTTCTCCATCAATTTCGGGTCTGCGTGGCATGTGGCGCACAACTGGGGGGAGTAGAGATGATAGCCCTCTTTGGATGGGCCGGCGTTGTTGTGATAAGCGTGACAGGTCTCGCAAGTGGGGACGTCGGTGTTGTTTTCTTCCAACAACGCTTTGCCATGCACGCTCTGAGCGTAAGCAGCGTAAATTTCGCTATGACAGCGTTGACAAATGCGGGGGATGCTCTCGCCGTTCTCCACAGGCTGGATGTCGTGCGCGCCGTGGCAGTCGCTGCACACGGCGGCCTCCAGACGGCCGCTGCGCTGCCGCATGGCGTGGAATCCCTGGTCGTATTGTGCCTGTGCCTGAGTGTGGCATTCGCCGCAGGTTTGGGCCATTTGCACGCTGATTTCGCGACGCGAGCGGGCTTCCTGCGCCTGGTGAGGAAATCCTGTGATGTTGGTGTGACATTGGGTGCAGGCGTACCCCTTCTCGCCGTGGATGGATGCACGGTATCGTTTGCCATCCACGCTTAGGGAGAACATCTCTCCGCTGGGAAGGGTGACCCTCATGTCAGGCTGGTTGTGGCAGGAGAGACATTCTTCGTCGCGCATGGGGGTAGCCGTGGACGAAGGGGGCGGGGAGTTCTCAGCGCGAACGGGTGCCTGCGAAAAGGCCAGTGTCAAACCTGCCAATACGATGAAAGAGAAAAATTTGCGCATCTCCGGTTCCCTGCTTGTGGTGGGGATGGAATACACCGGCGGGATGGCCGAACCCCGCCGGTGTACCGGTATGGACTGGGTATGCCGCGCCTACGGAGCGGATTCTTCCTCTGGAGGAGGTGGCGCGCTGTGGTAGTCCTGGGCTGCCGCTCCCAGGGTCTCCAGGTCTTGCGCTGAATAGGTTACCCCGTTGTGGCAATGCTGGCAGGCGTATTGCAGCGTCAGATAAGGCATGACGCTCTCGCCGTCCTCGGTGAACTGGGGCGCGTTCGGGTCGGTATTGATGGAGAACTGGTGCGAGTGCACGTCGCCGGTCAGCAGGTCGGCGTTGCCCCAGGCCGATTTCCCCATCGGCGGCATGTGGCAGGAGACGCAGGTGACATCGGATGATTCGACGTGCTTCTGCACCCGTTGCTGGACATTCTGCCAGTGGCAGGTATCGCAGGTCTGGCGAATGCTCTTGTTGGGGTTGATTTGCGGGTCGGCGTAGATGGCCGAGGCGTGCGGGTCGTGGCAGGTGATGCACGAGATGGCGAAGTGCTTTGAGTTGAGCAGGTCTTCGTATTGCTCGTGGTGCTGCTCGAAACCGCCTTTGGCATTGATGTCTGCCGGGTCGCCGCGCAAGTGGCACTCGCCGCACAACTCGGAGGAAGTCTCCACCCGGACGCGCACCCCGTAGGGGTTCTCGGCATGGAGACTGCCGGGGCCGTGGCATTCCTCACACTGGATGCCGGGGAAAGCCCAGGTGCCAATCATGCCGGGCAAGTCGTCCTGATGCCCTTCGGGGTTGTAGCCGGTGGTATGGCACACGCCGCAGTTGTAGGGTTTCTCGTCGCCGAGATGATAGGGAACCCACCCCGCATCCTTGCCGGCCTCTTCGTTAGCGAAGTTGTACTGGTTGACATAGCCCTCCGCGGCTGTCGCGTCGCCGCGCGTGCCGGGAGGCCCGGTGATGATGAATCCTTCTTTGTCAATGAAGCGCATCTTCCATCCGTAGCCGCCGATGGTGTAGGCAATGTCATCCCACGTATAACCCTCGGGCGGGTCGACCGGCGCACCACCGGTGACGGCGTCGTAAGGGAAGGTGGGCGGCTGCCCGTCAACGATTTTGGTGAGTTTGTAGGGGTGACCGGACAGGACGAACTTGTTGTACTCGTCCTCGTGGCATTCCCCGCACTTATCACTGCCGATATACTCCTGTACAGCGGTGGCATCCTGCCCTGGAGGCCCGGCAGGTCCTGGAGGCCCCGCGGGGCCTTGTGACCCCTCGGGACCCTGAGGCCCGGCAGGCCCTTGTGCCCCGGCACAGGCTGTCAGCAGAAGCGCGCCCAAAATGAGCGCAACGACAAGCCAGAAAGTTTTGTGTTTCATGCGACATTCTCCTCTGAATGTGTGAAAATGAAACGGAAACTGTTTGGAAAGCATTTTTTGTGGTAAAAAGGTGTTGAGGTATATGCCTCCTTTCTCTTGGGGATGACACCCTAGTTTTGCGTATACGCAGGGCCTTGTTGGGGCTTTTCTGTTGGGTATTTTACCCCAAAAACGTGCGGCGCACTCGCGTGTGCTGTCATAGAGATGGTGTGACAAAAGTCACAATCAGCCATTATGCTCCCCGGATTTCAACTTGACTTGCTGTTGATTTACTTCGTGTACGGACTGGCCTTCTTCAGCATGGGGCTGCTCATGTTGATGGAGGCCGGACGCTCCCCCCTTTTGGCGGAAGCGCGTACCCTGCGCCCCCTGGCCGCTTTTGGGATTTCCCACGGCTTGCATGAATGGCTGGAACTTTTCATCCTGCAGGCCGAACACCTGGGGGCTGTGCTTCCTGAAGGACTGGTTCTCTTCCGGCTGGCGCTGCTGGTCTTCTCCTTCCTTTCCCTCCTGGCCTACGGGGTGCAGATTCTGCGTCCCGCGACCCGCCTGCCGGCGGTGGATGCCTGGGTGGGGGCGGGTGCTTTCCTCTTATACCTGGGAAGTATGTTCTTTGTGGGGCATACCCAGGCAGATTTTTGGGTACGTATTCGTACGGGGGATGCGTTGGCACGCTATTTTCTGGCCGTTCCGGGAGGATTGCTGGCTGCCGGGGCGCTGAGTTACAGCAGCCGGCGCGCCCGTCAAGAGCAGCGTCGCGTTCTGGCGGATGCCTTGCGGTGGTCCGCGGCAGGGATGGCGGGATATGCGCTCCTGCAAATTTTCGTCTCCCCCGCTCCTTTCTACCCTGCCAGCGTGGTCAATGACGCGCTGGTAAAAACGGCGCTGGGCGTTCCGGTGCAGTTGTTACGCACGGTTGTGGCTGTGGTGGTCACCGTTGGCTTGCTGCGCGCCATCCAGGTAGCCGAAGATGAACGGCAGCGGCAGTTGTTCGAGGCCCAGCAGGCCCGCCTGGAGGCTATGCAGCGTGCCCAGGAGGCTATGGAACACCGGGACAGGCTGCGGCGGCATCTCCTGCGGCGCATCGTTCTCGCCCAGGAGGAGGAGCGCACCCGCATCGCCCACGAACTGCACGATGAGACCGCCCAGATTTTGACGGCCTCCACTCTGACACTGGCCAGTCTGCGCGCCTGCCTAGAAGACCGTCCCCAGGAACTGGAACTGGCAGACCGTTTGCAAGACCTGGCCCGGCAGATGTCGGTCTCGTTGCGGCGGCTGGTGCACGATTTGCGCCCCGCCCAACTGGACGACCTGGGGATTTGGGCCGCCCTGGAGTACCTGGCCGATACGGCCCGCACCCGGTTGGGACTGGATGTCACCCTGCACCTAGAGGGGGAACGCCGCCGGATGCTTCCTCTGGTGGAAACGGTTATCTTCCGTATCGCCCAGGAGGCTCTCACCAATGCTGCCCGCCACGCCCACAGCAAGCAGGTGGAGGTCTATTTGCGGATTGACCCCGACGATGTGTATCTGCGCGTCCAGGACCGGGGCAGCGGCTTTGAGGTCGGCAAGGTGCTGGCTCGTTCAGTGGGTAGCGGGGTGGCCGGGATGCGCGAACGGGCCGAGGCCGTCGGGGCGCAATTCAACATTCAGGCCCGGCCCGGCAGCGGCACCATCGTGGAGGTGTCTATCCCTTGTTCGGAGCAGGAAATGTATGACGATTTTTCAAGGGCTACGGATTTGGCGGAACCACAGGAGAATTCTTCGTGAAGCAAGATACCATCCCCCCCATTCGCGTCATGCTGGTGGATGACCACGAAATTGTGCGCACCAGCATGCGAACTTTTCTGGAAAGCGATGTGCGCATTCAGGTGGTGGGCGAAGCGGCCAACGGGCGTGAGGCGTTGGAGCGCGTTCCGGCCCTGCATCCCGATGTGGTCGTAATGGATATTACCATGCCCGAAATGGACGGCTTGCAGGCCACCCGCCTGCTCAAACAGCGGTTCCCCGATTGTGCCGTGCTGGCGCTCACCGTACACGACGACAAGCAGTATTTCTTTGAGATGTTGCACGCCGGGGCGTCGGGATACTTGACGAAGAGCGCCGCGGCCGGCGATTTGCTGGAGGCCATTCGCGCTGTGGCGGTGGGACACGCTTACCTCCAGCCTTCGCTGGCGCGTTTCTTGCTGGAGGACTACCAGCGTTTGCAGGCGGTGACTGCTCCTCTCCAGCCGAGCGCCGAATATCCTTCCCTGGATGTTCTCAGCGGGCGCGAGCAGCAGGTCTTGACCCTGGTGGCGGAGGGCCTGAGTACCCCCGAAATTGCCCGCCAACTGGGGCTAAGCCCCAAGACGGTTTCCCGCCATCGGGAGCGTATCATGCAGAAACTCAACCTGCATTCTGTTTCGGCCCTTGTCCGCTACGCCATCCGGGTCGGCCTCGTGCGCCCCTGACCGGTTCTATCCCTACCCCACCACCCTCTCGATTACCTCCGCTGCTCCCTCCGCCCCGTTGGGGAACTGCGGCTCTCGGCGGGGCATGGCGAGCAAGTCTCCCAGCAGAC
>DRKV01000263.1 GCA_011051635.1 Chloroflexota bacterium
AGGATTTATCGTTATCCAGGGTGGCGATGAAGATTTCGGCGGGAGGCAGGGTGACGTAGAGCACCCCGTCCTCCACCCGCAAATCGTCCGGGCCGAGTTTGCGGAGGTCCACCCCGGCAATCACCACGCCATGCGCCACGAAGAGGAGTTTGTCGCCAAAGAGAGGCGCGAGAACGTTCTGTCCCTGTTCCGCGGCGACCACCTTTTCGATGGTATACTGCACCGTCTCCAGGCGGGCCAGCGAGCGCACGTCATGGACAATGGTAATCGGGTCGGGAATGACTGTAGGGGTAGGGTGCAGCACCTGGGCGACCTGGGTCATTTGGGCATCCACGGATTGCGCCACATCGTTGACAGGCTGGAGCGCCTGTTCCGCAGTCCGGCGCACGGCCTCCACCACCGCCCAGCCAGCCCAGGCCAAAATTGCCAGCAGCGCCAGGCCAAACACGAAACCCCAAATCGGACGTAATTTCATCGGCGACCTCTCTTCTCAAGTGTCACGTATCAAGTACCACGTGTCAGGTGCGACGTGCGGGGTGCGGGTTAGGGGTTGCGAGGTTAGGGGGACGGGGTGCGATACCTGCCGAGTGGCAAACCTGTCCACTGGCAAACTTTCACACTTTCGCACTTCCACACTTTTACCCTTCCATTATACCGCCGCCGCCTGCCTCCTTTGTTGCCGATTTTTTTAGACATATTGCGTCTTTTTTACGCATTTTTTATTTACAATCCCCCCCTTTTTTCACCATAATAAGAGCAGGAAGTGTAACCATCCCTCGAGAAAGGTGTTCATATGAAATAAGCCGCGCGTTCTCGCGGCTGCCTACCGTTTATGTGCATCTCAGTGATGTTCTGTTACACAGACCTGCCCGGCGGATTCTGCATGGGACAATGGGGACTTGTCCCGTCCGGTTGATACACGCCATCCCTGGAAATCTGCGCGCTTTCCGGGGATTTTTTGTATACCGCACGGTGCAGCAAAGGAAAGGAGGCTGGCGTATCGCATCAATAATCCCGTGCATCTTCCCCACACATCCTCCCCCGACGGCCTGTATGAAAAAACGGAGAGGCGGGGCTTGCTTTTGGAATTGGGCACATAGAAAAATGTGTGCTGCCTGATTACTTCTTGAGGAGGCAAACCTATGGCTTTTTGGACCCTGCTAATCACCATTGTCATCGTAATTCTGGGATACCGATATTACACGAACCGCGTAGACCAGCAAATCGTCGCCGCCGACCCCAAGCGGGCTACCCCCGCCAAGATGTACAACGACGGCGTGGACTTCATGCCCGCCAGTGGCAGCGTGCTCTTCGGCTACCAGTTCAAATCCATCGCCGCATTGGGACCTATCGTCGGGCCGATTACAGCGGTGCAATGGGGATGGCTCCCGGCAGTATTGTGGCTGATTGTCGGCGTATTCTTCATCGGCTGGGTGCAGGACTACGCCAGCGCCATGATGGCTATGCGCAACGACGGCATGACCATGGGCGGGTTGGCCTATAAGTACATTTCCCCGCGTGCTCGCGGCATTCTGCTTTCTTTCCTGTACTTCTACCTGCTGCTCATCATGGGCGCTTTCGGCGCTGTGGTCGCCGGGCTGCTGGCTGCTCCCACCGTGCCGATTGGCTTCCTGATTCTGACCCTGGCCGGCGTGCTGGCCGGGCAGATGACCTACCGCTGGCGCATGGACCTGGTAATGACCACCGTCGTCACCGTCCTGATTGCGCTGGTCGGCATCTGGCTGGGAACGATGCCCTGGGCGCAGAGCATCGTCAAGGCCATCAACGGCATGGCCGGAAACGCCGAAGGCGTACTTTACAGCACCCCCTACGGGCCGATGAAGTGGTCGGTCTGGTTTTGGGGCATCATCGCTCTCGTCTTCACCTACTTCGGCTCGGTGCTTCCCATCTGGCGCTTCGCCCAACCGGTCAACTACGTTTCGTTCTGGTTCGTTATGCTGGGCATCGTCGGCTCCATCCTGGGCGTCATCATTGCCACCTTCACCGGCGCGACTGGAGTGAGTTTCGAGATACCGGCGTACATCGCCTTCAACAACCACCTGGGGCCGTTGTGGCCGATTCTGTTCGTCACCATCTCCTGCGGCGCGATTTCCGGCTGGCACTCGCTGGTTTCTACTTCCGGCACGGCGCGCCAGTTGGAGAAAGAAACTGACGCCAAGCCCGTTACCGCCGGCGCGATGTACACCGAGGCCGTGCTGGCCGTGTTGGCCGTCGTCTTCGCCGCCACCGCCATTGCCAAAGCAGATGGTTCCGTACTCTACGATGCCGCCAACGGCTACAAATTAAGCGTCGGTGCGGGAGGCATCTGGATTTACGGGATGGCCCGCTTCCTGAGCGTGGTCGGCATCCCTGCTGACCTGGGCGGCGCGATTGGCGGCATCTTCCTGGCCGTCATGGCCCTGACGGTTATGCAACTGGTGCTGCGCTTCATGCGGGTTGCCTCGGCGGAACTGTTGGGCGATAAAATCATCGCCTTCAAGAACCCGCACGTCGGCAGTCTGGTCGCCATCGCCTTCACCCTGCTCATCCTGTGGACGGCCTTCTGGCAGCGCATCTGGGTGCTGTTCGGCGGAGCGAACCAACTCTTCGCCGGGCTGGCCTTGCTCCTGGTCACCATCTGGCTGGCAAACGAGGGCAAGAAGTATGAATGGGTCTTCTGGCCGGGCGTCTTCATGTACGTCACGACAGTGGCCGCCCTCCTGATTACCGCCTGGAAGTCCTTCTCCGCCGCCTTTGCCCCCGACACTGCCGCGGCCTTCATGGTAGGCAACCTCATCGCCGGGCTGATTGGGCTCTTCCTGGCGATTGCCGCCCTCATCCTGGCCTGGGACGGGTGGAAGTCGCTCAGCACGGCGCGCTCCAAGATGGCAGCCGCCCCTTCGGGGGACTGATGTTCCTCTCCTTAACAGGTATCCCGCACAGATTTCCGGGGAGGAGGTTTGTAAGAGCCTCCTCCCTCACCCTGTTAGCGGTGTCCTCATGGCAGACTTTTCCCTGAAGGTAGAAGTAGTCACGCACGTGTTGGGCAGCCTCAACCATTGCTCCCACTGTCAAATCTTCATAGACCGGGCCGGGATAGGAGAGCAAATCCACATCCGAGATTTGCTCTCTTACCCGCCCGATTGGTGGGAGGAATGGCAACAGTTCTCCGACCTGATTTTTTCACTGACGAACCGCTTTGCCGGGAAACTGGTAATTCAAGTGACGGACGCCCAGACGCCTCGCGGATTGTGGTTGACGCTCCGCCGCCGCATTCGCCGTTATCCCGCTTTTCTGATTGGGGAGGAGGTCTATCAGGGGCTGGATGAAGCCCCTCTGGCCCGCATGATTGAGACTTACCTCCCTTGAAGCGGTATGCTGACCTTATTTGTGTTCGCTCCCCCCGAGGCCGCCGCCCCCGGCGCCCCCAGGGGACTCATCTTCACCCAGGAATTATTTCGGGTGTACCGCTTGAAAGGCAGGCGGGCGGAGGCTATCCTTGCCGACCTGCCCCGCAGGCTGGCATACCTCCAAAACCGCTATCCGGGACGCGTCCGCGTTCAGTGGGTGGACCCCTGGTCGCTGGGCGGGCTGTGGATGGCATGGCATTTCCGGGTACGGACCGTCCCCAGCATCGCGGTCGGGAAAGGGCCGCTCCTGGCCGGCGGGGCGCTCAAAGACCTGGAGGACATCGTCGCCGAAAGGCTCAGCGCCGTTTCCCATTCCAACACAGCAGGAGAATAACACTATGACCGAGGAAGAAAAACGCTCCCTCATCCAGAAAATCAAGGAAAATCTATCCGATTTCATCTACGGGATGGCCTCCCATGAGGCCACGCGCCAGGCATTGAAGACGCGCGGCAGTATGGAACATCTCTTCATTCTCATCACCATGGGCGACTTGCTGGGTGTGCCGATTTTGCCGCCGTACTACTCCCTGCGGCTACTGCCCTACGTAGTCCCACAAATATCCACCTGGAAGCGCCGCATGTTGCGCGAAAAGGACCTGGTTGACGCTCTGGCGTGAGGTGCCTTATGTCTCTGGCTAAAGTCTTTCGCGAAAATCCCAATCGTCGCTACATCATGTTCGGAGGCAAAGGGGGCTTGGGCAAGACCACCTTCTCTGCCGCAACCGCCTACTGGCTGGCAAAACAGGGCAAGCGCGTCCTGGTCTTCTCCGTAGACCCGCAGGCTTCCCTGTCCGACATCTTCAAGCAGGACATCTACGGCAAGGGGGCGGTGGAAATCATGCCCAACCTGTACGCTCAGGAGATTGACGCCGACCAGCACATCCGGGAATACCAGGACCAAATCCGCAAGAAGATTCTGGATATGTACGGATTCGACAAAATCCCCGATGAAATCGAATCCTACATCCAGGCGGCCTCCGCTGAACCGGCAATGGAAGAATCGGCCATCTTCGACCAGGTAGTGGACATCGTGGTTGCCGGTGAATTCGATTACTACATCTACGACCTGGTGCCGCTGGGACACGCGCTTTACTACCTCAGCATGGCGAGCGTCTACGACCAGTGGATTAGCAAAATCACCAAACTGCGCGAAGAGATGCGCGAATACGAACAAATGGCCGCCCGCCTGTCCCGCAAATCCGAATTGCAGGAGGACGAGATTCTCCGCGAGTTGCAGGACATCCGCTACCGGATTTCCACCTCCTCCAGCATCCTCACCGACCGGGAGAAGACGGCCTTCTTCTTCGTCCTGGTTCCCGAAGAGATGATTCTGATTGACACCCAAAACGCGGCCAGCCTGTTCCGCAAGTACGACGTGCCTCTCAGCGGCTACATCGTCAACCGCGTCATTCCGGACGAACTCATCGCCAAAGGCAACATTCCCCCTTACCTGCGTAACCGCCACGCCATGCAGAAGAAGTACCTCCAGAAAATTGACGAACTCTTCGGCAAGGACGTGCTGGCGCGGGTCGAGGAAATGGAGCGCGACATCGCCGGCCTGTCCATGATTGAGAAGATGGCCCAGGCCATGTTCGGGGAGGAAACCTTATGAGCACAACAACCGCCACCCAGCAAAGCATGAAAGAGTTTGTGGATTCCAAACCGAAGTTGAAATACGTCTTCTTCGGCGGCAAAGGGGGCGTGGGCAAAACCGTCATGGCAGGAGCCGCCGCCGTAGCGATGGCAGAACGCGGCAGGCGAACTCTGCTGGCCTCCACCAACCCGGTCCATAGCCTTTCGGGGATGCTGGACCAAAACGTCTTCGGAAAAGCCACGCCGGTGGAGGGGGTTCCCAACCTGTGGGCGCACGAGATTGACACCAAAGACACCATCGAGCGTTCCAAAGTGGAGATTCGCGAGAAAATCGAATGGTTCCTGAAATACGCCGAAATCAAGGGCAAGGCCGATGAATTCATCGAATCGGCGACCATGAATCCGGCTTTTGAGGAATCGGCCATGTTCGAGAACATGATTGACATCATGTTCAAGGACGAATACGACGTTTATGTCTTCGACACCGCCCCCACCGCCAACGCCCGCCGCCTGCTGGGGATGTCCTCGGTGTATTCCATGTGGGTCAACAAGATGATGCAGAGCCGCCAGGAAGCCCAGGCCATGCGCCTGCGCCTGTCGTATTCCAAGAAAAAGCAGGAAAAAGACCCCCTCATGGATTACCTGATTGAATTCCAGAAGCGCATGGCGCGGGCCAAGGACCTGCTCACGGATGACGAACTGACAGCCTTCTTCTTCGTCACCCTGCCGGAGGCCCTGCCCATCGCCGTCATCACCCGCTTCATCAATTGGTTCCACGAGTTCGGCATCCCCATCGGCGGCGTCATCGTCAACATGGTGATTGACAAGAACAACGTCACCGAGGAAACCGCCCCCTTCGTCCGCAACCGCATCGCCATGCAGGACGAATACATGAAAGAAATCCACAAGCAGTTCGACGGCATGATTCGCTCCGTTTTGCCCCTCTTCGACACCGAGATTCGCGGCGTGGAGATGCTCAAGCGCACCGCCCATCTGCTCTTCGCCTGAAGCGCGCCCGAACAACGCCTCTTGCACAACGGCGGG
>DRKV01000264.1 GCA_011051635.1 Chloroflexota bacterium
CGGACTGGCCGGGCTGGCCCGCGAAATCGCGGCGGGAAAATTCAAACCGCAGGGGAAACGCATCGTGGCGGTCTGCACCGGCCACGGCTTGAAAGACCCCGACATCATCACCCGCTCCATGCCCCTGCCGGAGGCCCTCCCGCCGCGGCTGGAGGTGCTGGAAGAAGCGATTCTGGGGTGAAACGCAAAAAACCTGACGGGTTTTGGGAAACCCGTCAGGTCTCGGCGTCTGGGGTGCAACGCAAAGAACCGGCGTTGGCGATGGAGCCGATGTCCTCATACGGAGCGCCGATGAGCAAGGCATCTCCGGGCAAGCCGCCCTGCGGAGCGCTTTGCCGCGCCGCAAGCCCGACCGCTGCAACCAGGAACGCAGCACTCAATACCACCGACAGAACAACGAAGAAGCGTTTGACAGGCATGATGTTCCTCCTAAAGAACACGGGACGCGCAATGAAAGATGAAGCGAGGCGGCAGTCAGGCGAAAAAGCGCGCTTTCTTCTCGAATGACTGCTCTTCCCTTGTCCTGTGACCGCACAGGGCAGGGCAAGTGGGTGGTGCGATGGCGTTTCATCCCCCAAAGTCGTGCCGATTATACTACCGGGAAATCACGAGGCAACTGCTCCGGCACATCCGCGGCTCCAGACTTCCAAATTCTTGGAAAACTCGGAAGTCTTGCCTCGACTGCAAGAGATTCGCTCGCCCCCCATTGCTTTTGAAATGCTTCTTGGCTACACTAAAGATGCGACACCCCGCATCGTTCTCCGGAGGCACTCCATGCTCGTTGTCATTTCCGACCTGCACCTCACCGACGGCACGACCGGCAGCACCATCGCCGCCGATGCATTCGAGATTTTTTCCGAGCGCGTGCGCGATATGGCCTATCAGGCCTCCTGGCGCACGGAAGGCACGTACCGCCCTATCGAAGAAATTCACCTCGTCCTGCTGGGGGACATCTTCGACCACTTGCTCTCCACCCAATGGCTGGAAGAACCCGAAGGGAAGCGCGTCCACCCCTGGGACGACCTGCACTCGGAGGCTTTCATCCGCAAAATCGAGAGCATCAACCGGGCTATTCTGGCAAAGAATGCGGAGGCCTTCCGCGTTCTCCACGCCATGAGCACCGGGGATAAAATCACCCTGCCGCCCGCCACGAAGCGGGGGCGTCCCGCCTTCAACACCAGGCGGATTCCCGTTCCGGTGCGGATTCATTACATGGTGGGGAACCACGACTGGTACTTCCACGTCCCCGGCGCGCCCTGGGATGCCATCCGGGGCGCAGTGGTGGATGCCCTGGGACTGCAAAACCCGTCCACGCCCTTCCCCCACACCCTGGAGGAGGCTCTGCCCCTGCGGGATGTCTGCCGGCGGCACCGTCTCTACCTGCGGCACGGCGACATCTACGACGGCTTCAACTACGACAAGGAGAGGGGCCGCAACGCGGCCACCCTGGGGGATGCCATCGTGGTGGAACTGGTCAACAAGTTCCCGGTGGAAATCGAACGCCGTTTCGGGGATACGCTCCCTGTCGAATTTCGGGAAGGGCTGCGGGAAATCGCCAATGTGCGCCCCAACTTGCTGGTTCCGGTATGGATTGCGGCGCTGATGCGCCGCACATGCACCCCCGCCCAGCAGGAGGCCATCAAGGAAGTCTGGGACGAACTGGCCGCGGCTTTCTCCCGCAACCCCTTCGTGCGGCAGTTCGACACACCCTACTTCGCCGACCGGGTGGATTTCATTCAGGGAGTGCTCTTCATTTCCCGCCTGACTTCCATGCGGCGCTTCAGCGAGATTGCCCGCACCTTCTACAAAAAATTCTGGGACGGAGAGACCTCCCTCGCCCGCCACGCCCTGCAAGAGAAAGCCGTCCTGAACGCCGAGGCCGATTACGTGGTGTACGGCCACACCCACCAGCCGGAGATTGTTCCTCTGGACGTTTACGAGACGGGGCGCGACGCGCTTTCCCAGGTGTACTTCAACAGCGGCACGTGGCACGCCATCCACGATATGGTGCTGCGTGAAACGGAATACCCCAAATTCATCCCCCATCATACGATGACCTTCCTGGCTTTCTTCCGCGGCGACGAACGCAAAGGCCGTCCTTACGAAACCTGGACAGGCGGCCTGGGCTGGAAGGACTGACTACGGCGACATGCCGCAAATGGCGTAGTTCTCCCGGATGATGCTCTGAATGATGGGGTCATCGGGATAAGCCGCGTTGACCTGTTCCAGCACCGGAGCGGCCTCGGTGCATTTATCCAGGGCGGCCAGGACGGAGCCGTATTGGAGGTAGTAGTACGCCACCGCGGTGGAGGAGAGGGGCAGGGGCCGGATAGCCACCTCGTGCCCGGTGGCGGCCTTGTTTTCCTCCGCCGAGCAGCCCAGCACGGCGCACTTGAGCACCGGCAGCGCCCCCTCAAAGTTGCGCGATTTGACGTAGATGATGCCCAGTTGCCCGTAAGTGTTGGCGTCCGTGGGGTCGAAATCCAGGGCCTTCTCAGCGTTGCGGGCAGCCACGAAGAATTCTCCCATCTGGCTGTACGTCTTGGCAATGTGGATGTAGGGGAGGGGGTCTTGAATCCCCAACGAATCGTTGATAGCCGCCGCTTTGGCAAAATACTCCAGCGCCTGCTCGTACAGGGCGTTGGCCGCCGCCGTGCTGGTCGCCTTGAGCGCCAGGGTGCGGTAGTTCAGCCCGATGGAAAGGTACAGAAAGGTCAGGTTGGGAGCGATTTCGCTGGCCTTGAGATACTGCTGGATGGCCGCGTTGTAGGCCTGTTGCGACTCAAGGACGTAGCCGTACACCCGATAAGCATCCATCAGGTCGGGGGCGCGCTGGATGGCCTGCTCGATGTAGTTCTGGGCATCGGCCCATTTCTGCTCATCCATCAGGATTTCGGCGTAGAAGGTGAGCGCCAGCGGATTGTTGGGGTCCAGTTGGATGGCTTTGGCGGCGGCCTGTTCCGCTTCGTAGAGCAAATCTTCCGCCTCCTCTCCGGCCAGGGTGGGGTTGGCGCTCCAATCCAGGACGAAGGCGCGCACCGCATGGGCGTCGCTGTCCTCAGGGGCGAGTTGAACCGCCTCGTCAATGTAGCGGCGGGCTTCATCCAGGCGGGCGCGGCGCTGCTCGGTGGTAGGCAGCAGGCTGGAGGAGTACGTCAGCAGGCGGGCCAGTTCCACGCGCGCCCGCACGTTGGCCGGGTCTTGCCGGATGGCGCGTTTGTAGGCCCCAATGGCATCATCATCCGAATCGGGAACGTCAATCTGCCCGGCCTGGAAGTAGGCCTGCGCCTCCAGCAGGTAAGACTCCACAGTGCGGGTCGGCGTAGGCGTCGGCAGAAAGAGCGGCTGGACGGCGCCGTTTTCCCGCTGAAGTTGAATCGCCATCCACAACCCCGCCAGGATGAGGAACATCCACAACAGGATACGATAGGAAGCGGGGTCTTCCTTCTTCCGAAAAGTCGGGTTTCGCCCTCGCAGGGCGCGTTTTTTGCGAAACATGCGTTCTGCCGGTCAATCCCCGCGGCTCACGGCTCCGCTGTGGGCGTGACGCCTTCCGCTGCGGCCTTGCAGAGAGCCAGCCCCTCATTGGCGTTGTACACGGCAGTCTCATCCGCAGAGACCACCGTCAACAGCGCCTGGAATATGGGGACGGCCTCCTCACAGCGGTTGCTGCGGGCCAGCGCAAGACCGTAGGTGTAGTAGTACTGAGCGGGATAGCCGTAATCCAGGGGCAATCCTTCTACCACATAGCCGTCCGCCGTGGTGCCGCCGTGGACGGCAATCGCCAGGTTCTCGATGGCTCCGGGGTATTCCCCGCTTTTGTAGAGCATGATGCCCAGGTTGCCATAGCGGTAGGGATTGGTGGGCGCATCGCGCAGAGCAGCCTCGGCGGCCTGGACGGCGCGTCCGTATTCCCCGGCCTGGGCGTAGGTGCGCGCCATTTCCGTATCGGGGATGTCGTCCGCCGGGTTGAGGGCGTTGGCCTGCTGGAAGGCTTTGATGGCGTTACCGTAATCTCCCAGAGCGCGGTAACAGCGTCCCATGTTCAGGTAAATGTCGGGGATTTTGGGATTGATGTTTTGGGCAATTTCGTATTCCTGGATGGCTTCTTCATAGTTTTGGGTCACGAGAAGGACGTAGCCGCGGGCGCGGTGAGCCTCCAGCAGGTCCGGCCCCAACTGCACGGCCTGCCGCGAGGCCTGGATGGCGGTTTCCAGGTCGCCGAAATCGCCTTTATCCACCAGGATTTCGGCCTGGTACGCCAGAAAGAGGGGATTGTTCGGCTCCAACTCCAGTGCGGCGTTGATTTCGGCCTCGCCCTCCAGCGAATCACCCAGGAAGTTGAGCGTCCAGGCGCGCACGGCGCGGGCCAGGGCGTAATTCTCGTTGCCTACCAGGGCCAGTTCCACGTTCTTGAGGGCTTCTTCGTAC
>DRKV01000265.1 GCA_011051635.1 Chloroflexota bacterium
CCCCCAAAGTCGCTGGCGCACGTCAAAGAAATCGCCGAACACAGCCGCAAACGAGTCATTCCACAGATTTCCAGAATTTAGTGTCCACTCGAAAAACCGGCGGGCTTTCCTTTGCGCCTTCCGGTTGACACGGCGGCATGTGCCGCAGGAGGCTGGTCATTACACCCTGCTGAAAGATTTCCCTTGTTTCGGCGACCTGAACGAAGCGGAACAAAAGGCTATCGCCGAGTTCTCCATCGCTGAGTGCTTCCCCGAAGGGTACACCTTCTTTCACGAAGGCGAATCGGCGGAGAAAATCTACCTCCTGGCAAACGGGGAGGTAGAAGTGCTCTATTCCATCGGAGACGAGGGCCCCGTGCGGGTGGATACCCTCGGCCCCGGAGAGATTCTGGGATGCGCCGCTCTGGTGCCGCCTCACAAATACACGGCTACCATGCGCGCCTTGAACGAAGTTGAAGTGCTGGCTGTGGATGTCCCCTCGCTCTTGAAGTTGATGCAAGAAGATTGTCCGGTGGGGTTCGCCATCCAGCAGTATGCCATGCGCCTGATGCTGGACCGCATTCTCGATTTCCGCCTGGGAGCCAGGGCAGCCTGATGAGCAAAATCACCTGTCTGGTGGATAATGCTGCCCGGCGCAGCACCGCCTTTTGGGCGGAGCACGGCCTGAGTTTTTGCGTGGAGCGGGGTGGGGCGCGTCTCTTGTGGGATACCGGTCAGAGTGGAGAAGTCCTGCGCCACAATCTGGCGCTTGCAGGCCTCGGGCCGGAGCATTTCGATGCCCTGGCGCTCAGCCATGCCCACTACGACCACACCGGCGGATTGGCTTTCATCCTGCGGGAGCGTCCCGGTCTGCCGTTGTATGCACACCGCGACCTGCTTACCCCGCGTTTCTCGTTGCGCGATGGGGAATACCGCTCCATCGGGATGGGGATGTCTCCCGAGGAAGTGTCCGCCCAGGCCGATTTGCGCTTGAGCGCCGCGCCTCAGGAGATTTTCCCCGGCTTGTGGACCAGCGGCGAAATCGTGGAGCGCTCCGAACCGGAGGGGCGCTCCGCCCATCACTTCATTCGCCGCGGCGACAGGTGGCTCCCTGACCCCTATCGGGACGATATGTCCCTGGTGCTGGAGACCACGGAGGGGGTAGTGCTGTTGTGCGGCTGCTGCCATGCCGGGCTGCTCAACACCCTGGCGCACGTCCGCCAACACTTCGGGAAGCCGATACAGGCCGTGCTGGGGGGCACACATCTGGCCTCGGCAGGGGAGACATACCTTGCCCACGTGGTGAGTGTCTTGCAGAAGCACTACGGGGGGATGCATTACTATCTCAACCACTGCACCGGAGAAAACGCCTTTGCCGCCCTGTGGAAAGCCTTCGGCGCCGAGCGCGTCCATGCCTTCCCGGCGGGGGATGAGGTCTCCTTTGGCGACTGAGTCGTAATTTCTGTCAGACACACAGCGCCCAGAAGAGCCTTCGATTAGGAAAAATCCCCCCTTTCCGGCAGGGAAAGGGGGGATGGCTTTTGTTGGGGAAGTGTCTGCCTGTTTTTGAGCCATCCCGATTTCTCGGAGAGAAACTTGCGTCTCTCAGGGCTTGCGTATCAGCGGTAGATAAGTGCTGTAGGTGCCTGGCTCCAGATAGGCGTACAAAAGCGGCCACCCGTCATTCGTCTGCAGGCGTATGTAGGCGATGTGCAGCCCTCCGTCTTTATCAGATGCTATGGATGGATAGTAGCCACTCCCCGGGGTGCTGTCCACGGCTGCCGTGTCCCAGGTTGCGCCGTTGGCGCCCAGGTATACATGTTGCAATGTGTACGTCTCAGGGTCAAAGTAGGCGATGTGGGGCCTGTCGGCTGTGTCCAACGTCAGGGTAGGGCATTCTTCTTTCTGGCTTGCGCTGCTTGCGATAAGATTTTGGATATGCCAGCCCTGCCCGTCCCGATAGGCGTACTTGAGCAAGCCCAGGTCCACGTCAACATAGGCGAAGTGGGGCTCGCCGGCCCGGTCCAGCGCCAGGGAGGCGCACCAGTTGGCGTCGCCGCTTTCGACCGTTTCGATATTCCACCCGAGATTCGTCCATTGCGCGAATTTTATCGCACCGGTGTTGTAGTCCACATAGCCGATGTTCGGGTAATCATTACCGTCCAGTACCAGCGAAGTGTATGCGCCACCGTCGCCATCTACCGTTTGGATGTCCCATCCTATGCCATTCCAGCGCGCATACTTGAGGCCGCCGGTATCGTTGTTGTAACTGATGCGGGGGTTGTCGTTGCTGTCCAGCGCCAGAGAAGTGTACGTGCCGGCGTTACCGCTCTCCACGGTTTCGGTCAGCCATCCGCTCGCCGTCAGGTGCGCATAGCGGAGGCTGTGATGTGCGCCATCGTAATAACTGATGTGGGGGCGATTTGCGCTATCCAACGCCAGAGAGGAATAGCCGCCCACAGATTTGCCGTTGTCGGCCACTTCGGTTGACCACGTGCCGCCGGAGCGGTGCGTATATAGCAAGACATAATTGAGCGCATCGTAATGGCTAATGTGGGGCTGATTTTGGCTATCCAGCACCAGGGAACTGTAAGCCCCTGAACTGCGGGCGTCATCTGCCGCCTGGAAGTCCCAGTCGCTGCCTGTCCACTGGGTGTGTTTGAGCGTATGGGTATGGTCGCTGAAATTCATGTAGGCAATGTGTGGCCTGCCCCCGGAATCCAGAACCAGGGAGGTGAAACGTGTGGGGTTCAAATCGGTAGGGATGCCGATATCGTCTACGGTTTCGTCGTTCCAGGCGCTTCCCGTCCAGTAGACGTAATGGAGCGAATGCTCGGTTCCTATGTTAGATGGCACGTTGACGGTGTAACTGATGTGCGGATTCCCGCTTGAATCCAGTTTGAGGGAGGGATTCTCGGCGAAAGCGCCCGAAACAGTCTGGTCGTTCCACTCACTGCCCGTCCAGTATACGTGGTGAATATATTGGTCAGCGTAGACGATATGCGGGTATTTGTCCCCGTCCAGGGTCAAATCTGTGCTGTCGTAATCGTAGCAGTTGCCTATTTCCTGGATGTCCCACAGGCCGTTTGACCAGTGGGCGTATTTGGTGTGAGACCCATCTGTATAACTGATATGGATTCCTTTCAAAATGAAATACGCATTGTATTCGAGACTGAGCGAGGTTCCCATACCGGTAGACTTGTTTCCATCTCCGGCATCTACGGTTTCAATAATCCAGCCATTGGTAGTCGTCAGGTGGGCCAGTTTGAGCGCTTTGTTGGTAGCATCGTAATAACTGATGTAGGGTAAATTTCCCGTTCCCCCCAGAACCAGGGATGTATATTGGCCCACATCTCCCGCGCTGTCTACGGTTTCGATGACCCAGCCGCTATCCGTCCGGTGGGCCAATTTCAAGTTTCCATGCATCCAGGTTGAGCCGTCGTAATAACTGATGTAGGGTGTATCATTCCATCCCAGCACCAGGGAAGCATAGGCGCCGACATTGTTGGCGTTATCTACAATCTCGGTGTGCCACTCACTCCCATCCCACCAGGCGTGGTAGAGATGCTTCCCCCCGTAGGCAATGTGGGGATAACCCTGCGAGTCCAGGACCATGCTGTCCGCCGTCATGTGCTCGAAAAAGTGAGGGTTGTCCGCATTCTCGATGCTCCAGGTTCCCGGGCTCTTGCTCGCAGGCATTGGCGCGGCCAAAGGCCTTGCGGTCAGCCCGAAGAACAAACCGAGAAGTACTGCTCCGATGGCGAGCAAAACCGTCACATTCAACCGTTCCCTGGTGTTCATCTTGGGCCTCCTTTGCGTAGATTTTCAGAATAAACATTTTTCGCGCCGGAGGCTTTTGGGCTCCGGTCCCCCCCATTTATGATTGTAGCACCGCTCCCGTCGGAGGAAATACGGATAGTACAGAAGTCCTGCTACAGGAGGTAGCGCGCAAAAATGAAGGTGTGACAGGCGTCCCCCGCACCGGCGGCAAAGGCGACGACAGCCGTTGCAGTCATTCGCTTTTCCGTGCAAATCAGCGGGCATCAGCGTCATCTGCGCTCTTCGAACGGCTTTTTTACATTTCTTGCATGCACCCCAGTGAAGCGGGTGCAAGCAGATGTCGTAGAAGACGGCAGTTGAAACTGCACCAACGTCTGCGAAGCCGCCCTTCGGCGGCTGGAATCCAACCTGCG
>DRKV01000266.1 GCA_011051635.1 Chloroflexota bacterium
CCCACTCCCATCATGCACCAGAATCCCCCCCATCCCTACCTCGGCGTCCTGCATCGTTACGGGCATTTGCTGGATTTGCCCGCCCACACCCGCCCGGTCACTCTGCTGGAGGGCGAGACGCGGCTCATCCCCGTGCCGCGGCTGGCCGAAGACCTGGGCGGCGGCTTTGAACTGTACGTCAAATTCGAAGGATTGAACCCCACCGGCTCCTTCAAAGACCGCGGGATGACCGCCGCGGTCAGCGAAGCGCTGGGACGCGGGGCGAAGGCCGTGATTTGCGCCTCCACGGGGAACACGGCGGCCTCGGCGGCGGCCTACGCAGCCCGCGCCGGCCTCAAGGCGGTGGTACTCATCCCCCAGGGGAAGGTGGCCGCCGGAAAACTGGCCGGAGCGGTGGCCTACGGCGCGCAGGTGGTGCAAATCGAAGGCTCCTTCGACGACGCCCTGGCGATGGTGGTGGAAATCTCCGACCGCCACCCCATCGCGCTGGTCAACTCCATCAATCCCTACCGCATCGAGGGGCAAAAAACGGCGGCCTTCGAGATTTGCGACACGCTGGGGAGCGCCCCCGATTGGCTGTGCCTGCCGGTGGGCAACGCGGGGAACATCACCGCCTATTGGGCCGGTTTCCGCCAGTACGAAGACCTGCACGGAACGGGACTGCCGCACATCCTGGGGGTGCAGGCGGAGGGTTCTGCCCCGCTGGTGCTGGGGCATCCCGTGGAACACCCCGAGACGGTGGCGACGGCCATCCGCATCGGGAAACCGGCCCGCGGCGAGCAGGCCCTGCAAGCGGCGGAAGAATCCGGCGGGCGCATCATCGCCGTCAGCGACGAGGCCATCCTTGCCATGCAAAAACGCCTGGCGGGAGAGGGCATCTGGGTGGAACCGGCTTCCGCTGCCGGACTGGCCGGGCTGGCCCGCGAAATCGCGGCGGGAAAATTCAAACCGCAGGGGAAACGCATCGTGGCGGTCTGCACCGGCCACGGCTTGAAAGACCCCGACATCATCACCCGCGCCATGCCCCTGCCGGAGGCCCTCCCGCCGCGGCTGGAGGTGCTGGAAGAAGCGATTCTGGGGTGAAACGCAAAAGACCTGACGGGTTTTTGGGGAAGCCCGTCAGGTCTCGGAAGTTCGCGAGAAAAAGACCTGACGGGTTTTTGGGAAACCCGTCAGGTCTCGGACTCAGCGTATCACCAGGGGGAGATAAACAAAGGGCCGCGGCGAGCCGGGGGGGATGACCGCCAGCGCCCCGCCCAGCCAGTCCCCGGCTTCGGGGGCAATGCCGGGAATGTCCGCCGCAGTGAGCACCTCATCGTAGGGGAACAAAATCGGGAAACTCCCCCGGCTGTAAAAGACGTGGACGCCCCCGGCGGAGACCGCTCCGTTGACCTCGTGCCCCGGCACCCCGGCGGCAAAGTCGTCGGAACCGTCCCGGTCGAAATCGCCGACTGCCAGAGCGGTGGCGAATCTGTCACCGCCGTCATCGTACCAGAAGAAAGTATTGGTGGTGACTGTGCCGCTGTCGCTGCCGAAGAGAATGTGGGCTGCGCCGTTGCTCGTTTCGCTGCCAACATCTTCGTAGGGAACGCCAATGAGCAGGTCATCGTGCCCGTCGGCGTCGAAATCTCCGGCGGCCAGAGACAGCCCAAACAAGTCGCCCTCCTCCGACAGGCTGTAAGCCGTGCCGCTGCCGTTGGTAATCTGCGACTGCCACCAGACCTGGGAACCGGCGGTACTCAGCCCGGCGGCGTGGTCGGCGGCGCAGTACAGCACGTTGACCGCTCCGGCGTCGTCGGCGACGATGTCCTCATACGGCGCGCCGATAGCCAGGTCGTCGCAGCCGTCTCCGTTGAAATCCCCGGCGGTCAGCGCCCTCCCGAATTTGTCCCCGCTCTCGGAGAAACCTTGTCCCGTCCCGCTTTGGGTCCATCTTTGCGCCCCATCCACGCGCAGCCCATCGCTCCGGCTGCCGTAGAGCACAGCCACGGCCCCGGCGGAATCGAGATTGCCCGCATCCTGGGTTTCCAGAGGCACGCCAATAGCCAGGTCGTCGTAGCCGTCGGCGTTGAAATCGCCCGCAGCCAGAGCAAAACCGAAATAATCATAGGCCTGGGGCGAAAAACCGATAGCGGCCAGGTCTTGCTGGGTGAAGAGTTGGGACCCGTTGGCCGAGAGCGCTCCCGGAGCGCCGTACAGGACGATGACCGCGCCGGTGTCGGTGATGGTTCCGCCGGCGGTCTCCACATCCTCCTGCGGGACGCCGATAGCCAGGTCGTCGAAAGAATCGCCGTTGAAATCGCCCACCGCCAGCACCTGTCCAAAGGCATCCCCTTCCTCGGTTGCGGCCACGCCGGTGTCGCTTTGCTCCCAAAACTGGCTGTCGAGGTCCGTCAAGCCGACAGGGGAGTTGTAGATGATGTTGACCGCTCCGGCATCCTGAATGACCTGCAGGCCGTCCCAGGATTCAATGTCCTCGCCGGGAACGCCCACGGCGGCATCCACAAAGCCGTTGCCGTTGAAATCCCCGGTTGCCAGGGCCTCGGCAAAGTAGTCGTCGGTTTCGACCCCGTCCGAGATGTTCGTCTGAATCCACAAGGGGCTGGAGGTGGTATCCAGGTTGCCCCCCTCGACGCCGTACAGCACGTTGAAAGAACC
>DRKV01000267.1 GCA_011051635.1 Chloroflexota bacterium
CAAACGCAAGATGATGTCCATCCCCAACCCGTGGCGGCGCGACATCATGGCCGCCATCCACACCGCGCTGCGCCTGACGCGGGAAGAGAACCTCCCGACGCGCCCCAAACTCGTGCAATGGAAGCGCGAACTGGATGAACTGGCCCGCGACCGCTACGACTCGTACCTCTACCTTCCCGAAGACAGCCCCTACTCGGCGCTCAACGTCCCCGAAATCAAGCCGGTTTACAGCGAGAAATCGCCCACCGTGTACGGCTTCGAGGTGATGAACGCCTGCTTCGACGCCGCCCTGGCCCGGGAACCGCGGCTCATCGCCTTCGGCGAGGATGTCGGCTACCTGGGAGATGTCAACCAGGGTTTTCGCGGCCTGCAAGAGAAGTACGGCGAACTGCGCGTCACCGATACCGGCATCCGCGAACTGACCATCGTCGGGCAGGCCATCGGCATGGCGATGCGCGGCCTGCGCCCGATTGCCGAACTTCAGTACCTGGATTACCTTTTCTACGCCCTCCAGATTATGTCCGACGACCTGGCGACCGTCTTGTGGCGCACCAAAGGCGGGCAGCGCGCCCCCGCCATCATCCGCACCCGCGGCCACCGGCTGGAGGGCATCTGGCACTCCGGCTCGCTCATGGCGGGTCTCATCAACATGGTACACGGGATGCACGTCCTCGTCCCGCGGGATATGACCCGCGCCGCCGGCTTCTACAACACCCTCCTGAAGGCCGAGGAACCCGGCCTCATCGTGGAAGTGCTCAACGGCTACCGCCGCAAGGAGCGCCTGCCCGATAACATCGGCGAGTTCACCGTCCCGCTGGGCGTCCCCGAAGTGCTGCGCCCCGGCAAAGACCTCACCCTCGTCACCTACGGGGCCTGCGTCCACATCGCATCGGCGGCAGCGGAAGCCCTTTCCCAGGCGGGCATCGAAGTGGAGTTGATTGACGTGCAGAGTTTGCTACCCTTCGACCGCTACGGCCTCATCGCCGAATCGCTCAGGAAGACCAACCGCGTCCTCTTCGTGGATGAAGACGTTCCCGGCGGCACGACCGCCTACATGATGCGGCAGGTGCTCGAAGTGCAGGATGGCTTCCAGTGGCTGGACAGCCCGCCGCGCACCCTGCCCGGCAAGGAACACCGCCCGGCCTACGGCTCCGACGGCGACTACTGGTCCAAGCCCAACGCCGAGACCATCTTCGACGCCGCCTACGAGATAATGCGCGAGGTCAACCCCCGCAAGTTTCCCCCGCTGTACTGACCCTGCCCATGCTCCGCAGACGCTACCGGCGCATCACGTCCTTCTTCGCCCGCGCCTTGCTGGGGTTGTTCTTCTGGGAAGTCATCCTTCCCCGTCTGGGGCTGCGTTTTCTCAGCAACCGCACCCGCGACCGGCGTCTCGTCCACCTGGCGCGCCGCTACCGGACGCTGGCGGTCAGCATGGGAGGCGTGCTCATCAAAGTCGGGCAGTTCCTCTCCGCCCGCGTGGACATCCTCCCCGACATCTTCACCCGCGAACTGGAAAACCTGCAAGATGAAGTCCCCCCCGAAGATTTCGCCGCCGTGCGGGAGGTGGCCGAGAGAGAGTTCGGGCGTCCCTTGGAGGCCGTCTTCCCGGAATTTGACCCGCACCCCCTGGCGGCGGCCTCCATTGGACAGGCGCACTACGCCTGGATAGCGGTCCCGCCTGGAGAGAGCGCGGGAGCAGACTCCCTTGAAGGGGCTGCCGCTTCCGGGGAGGCCGCGCCCCCCCAAAGGGAGTCCGTTCCCCCCTCGCGGGTACGGGTGGTCGTCAAAATCCAGCGTCCCAACATCGAGGAGTTAGTCGCCACCGACCTTTCCGCCCTGGAGCGCGTCGGGGGATGGCTGATGTGGTACGGTCCCATCCGGCAGCGCGCCAACATCCCCGCCCTGCTGGATGACTTCTCGCACAGCCTCCACGAGGAGATGGACTACCTGCAAGAGGGGAAATACGCCGAGCAATTCGCCGCCGACTTTGCCGAAGAACCCCGCCTGCTGATACCCAAAGTGTACTGGGAGTACACCACCCGCCGCGTCATCACCCTGGAGGACGTGGGCGGCATCAAAATTACCGATTTCGAGGCCATCGAGGCCGCCAACGTCAGCCGTCGGGCTGTGGCCGACCTCTTGTTCGAGAGTTACCTGCGGCAGGTTTTTCTGCATCACTTCTTCCACGCCGACCCGCATCCCGGCAACCTGTTCGTCGTCCCGCTGGAGGAGAACGGCGCCGCGGGGCGCGCTTTCCGCCTGGCTTTCGTGGATTTCGGGATGATGGGACACGTCCCGCCCGAACAGCGCGAAGGGCTGCGCCAGATGGCAATCGCGATTACAACCCGGGATGCGGCCCGCGCCGTGCGCGCTTACCAGATGCTGGGTTTCCTCCTGCCCAACGCCGACCTGGAACTCATCGAGCAGGCCGGGGTGCAGATTTTCGAGCGTTTTTGGGGCAAGAGCACCCAGGAACTGCGCCAGATTGATTTCCGCGAGGTACGCGAGTTCATCAGCGAGTTCCGCGCCCTGCTCTACACCCTGCCGTTCCAACTGCCCGAAAACATGATTTTGCTGGGGCGGGCGGCGTCCATCCTATCGGGGATGTGTACGGCGCTCAACCCGGAGTTCAACCCCTGGTGGAGTTTGATACCCTTCACCCAGTTGCTCATCGAGGAGGAGCGCAAGAGCGGCTGGGAAGGCCTGAAGCAAGAATTGCGAAGTTTCGAACAGGAGTTGGTGCGTCTGCCGGGGCGGCTGGATGCCCTCCTGCGGCAGGTGGAGGAGGGCAAACTCCGCACCCGCAACCCCGAATTGACCCGGCAGGTAGCCCGCCTGGAGCGCAGCGCGGCGCGTCTGACCGCCGCCATCGTCTTTGCCGCGGCCCTGTTGGGCGGCATCCAGTTGTACCTGGCGGGTTTCTCCGCGGTGAGCGCGGTGCTGCTCATCCTGGCCCTCGCGGCGCTGTGGCGCGCCCTGCGGGGGTGATTCCGCAGACCTGACGGGTCTGCGAGACCCGTCAGGTCTTTTGGCCGCGCGATTTGCCGAACTTGACAAAGCCCCTCCCGAAGGCTACAATTTGCCGTGGAAACGGACACCAAACAACACTTTACCCGTATCATTCAACCAAAGGAGCAACAACATCATGGCTTTTGAACTTCCGGCACTCCCTTACGCTTACGATGCCCTGGAACCTTACATTGATGCCCGCACGATGGAAATCCACCACACCAAGCATCATGCAGGCTACACCAAAAAACTGAACGCGGCGCTGGAAAAGCACCCTGAATTGTTCGAAAAGAGCATCGAGGAACTGGTCGGCAACCCCGACGCCATCCCGGAAGACATCCGCACAGCAGTACGCAACAACGGCGGCGGATATTACAATCACAGCATTTTCTGGACGGTGATGGGGCCTGACGGCGGCGGCGAACCGAAAGGCGCGCTGGC
>DRKV01000268.1 GCA_011051635.1 Chloroflexota bacterium
GTCCGCCCCGTAACGGCGCACCTGCTCGTCGGGGTCAATCACGTTGCCGCGGCTCTTGCTCATCCGCTGCCCGTCGGGGCCCAGAATCTGCCCCTGGTTGCGGAGTTGGAGCATCGGCTCCGGGCCTTTGGTGATACCGATGTCGCGCATCGCCTTGTGGAAGAAGCGGGTGTAAATCAGGTGCATCGTGGCGTGCTCCGCGCCGCCCGTGTAGGTATCCACCGGCATCCAGTAGTCGTACTCCTTCGGGTCGAAGGGACCTTCCTCGTAGTGGGGACTGAGGTAGCGCAAGTGATACCACGAGGAGCACATGAAGGTGTCCATCGTATCGGTCTCGCGGGTGGCGGGGCCGCCGCACACGGGGCAGGTGGTATCTTTCCATGTCGGGTGCAACTTCAAGGGGGATTCGCCTGTGGGCTTCCACTCCACATCATCGGGCAAAACTACGGGGAGTTGGTCATCCGGAACGGGGTTCCAGCCGCATTTTTCGCAGTAGACCATCGGGATGGGCGCGCCCCAGTAGCGCTGCCGCGAGATGAGCCAGTCGCGCAGCCGGTAGTTGACCGCTTCTTTCCCGATGCCTTTCTCTTCCAGCCAGTCGATGACCGCGGCGATGCCGGGGTTCTTGCGCCCTTTGGCATCGGTAACGCGCGTCCCGTCGAAGGGGCCGCTGTTGACCATCACGCCCGGCCCGATGTAGGCCGCTTCCATCGTCTCCCCATCCAGGATTGGCTCGACGGGGTTGCCCTGTTCGTCGGCGGGCTGGATGACGGGGATGATTTCCAGGCCGTACTTGCGGGCGAACTCGAAGTCGCGCTCGTCGTGAGCGGGGACGGCCATGATAGCCCCCGTGCCGTAGGACATGAGGACGTAATCGGCAATCCAGATGGGGATTTTTGCGCCGTTGACGGGATTGATAGCGTACCCGCCGGTGAAGACGCCGGTCTTCTCCTTGTCGGTAGCCTGCCGCTCGATGTCGGATTGGCGGGCGGCCAGGGCCTGATAAGCCTCCACGGAGGCGCGCTGCTCCGGGGTGGTGATTTTCTCCACCAGGGGATGTTCGGGAGCCAGCACCATGAAGGTCGCCCCCCAGAGGGTATCGGGGCGGGTGGTGAAGACTTCCATCGGGTCGCCGACCTCGGTGCGGAAGACGACCGACGCGCCCTCGCTCCGCCCCACCCAGTTGGTCTGCATGATGCGTACCGGCTCCGGCCAATCCAGGTTGGAGAAATCGAGGAGTTCGTCGGCGTATTTGGTGGTGGTGAAGAACCACTGTTCCAGGTTTTTCTTGACCACGGGGGTGCCGCAGCGCTCACAATGGCGGTCTTCGCCCCAGACCTGTTCGCGCGCCAGGGTGGTGTTGCAGGTCGGGCACCAGTCCACCGGCGATTTCTTGCGGTAAGCCATGCCGTGCTTGTAGAGTTGGATGAAGAACCACTCCGTCCAGCGGTAGTATTCGGGGTCGGCGGAGACGGCTTCCCGTTCCCAATCGAACATGGCGCCCATACTCTTGAGTTGCTCGCGCATGTGGGCGATGTTGGCGTAGGTCCACTCCTTGGGGTGGATGCCGCGCTTGATGGCCGCGTTCTCGGCGGGCAGGCCGAAGGCGTCGAACCCCATCGGGAACAGGACGTTATAGCCCTGCATCCGCTTGTAGCGGGCGCGGGCATCGGAGGGGGTCATGGCGTACCAGTGTCCGATGTGCAGATTCCCGCTGGGATAGGGCAGCATGGTGAGGGCGTAGTGCTTGGGCTTGCTCTCGTCAATCACGGAACGGTAGAGGCCGTCGGCCTCCCAGCGTTTTTGCCACTTGGCTTCGATGGTTGCGGGGTCGTAAGTTTTGTTCATAGTTCTCCTTTATTTCCTACACCTGAGAGATTCCTCACACAGGGACGCAGGATGCACGGTGTTTTTTGGCCGCTTCTCCGTGTTCTCCGCGGCTCCGGGTGAGAAAATTACGGTGGTGGCTAAAATTGACTGACGCCTCCCCCCTTCTGTCCTGCGGACATCTCCCCCCGGTGGGGGGAGAACCAGTTCCTTCCCCCCTCGGGGGAAGATTAGGAAGGGGGGAAGGGCAAAGTCTCCGTCTGGCATCAGGTAGAAGACGGCAGTTGAAACTGCACCGACATCTGCGAAGCCGCCCACGAAGTGGCGGCTGGAATCCAACCTGCGCGGGCAGGTTTCGCAAGTGTTGCTGCGACTTTCGCGCAGCATCCCCGCAAGGGGGCCAGTCGCCAGGGCCGAAACGCATCTACAGGATTTGCTTGCACCCCTTACCGGTTGACCGGCGTCAGCCAGCCGTAGCGGTCGGGACGTTCTCCGGAAACGATGCCAAAGAAGGCGTCCTGAATTTGGCGGGTGATGGGGCCGCGGCTCCCGTTCCCAATGGGGACGCGGTCCACCGAGCGCACGGGGGTGACTTCCGCCGCTGTCCCGCAGAAGAAGATTTCATCGGCGGCGTAGAGCATATCGCGCGGAATCATGGCCTCCCGCACTTCGTAGCCCATTTCTTTCGCCAGGGTGATGATGTACTCCCGCGTGATGCCCATGAGAATGGATGCCCCAACCGGCGGGGTGTAGATTACGCCCCGATAGACCACGAAGATGTTCTCTCCGCTGCCTTCGCTGACGAATCCCTGGGCATCCAGAGCGATGCCCTCCGTAAAGCCGTTCTCTTTGGCTTCAATGAAAATCATCTGGGAGTTGATGTAATTCCCGCCGACTTTCGCCATCGGCATATGCGTATCGGGAGCCATGCGCCGCCAGGAACTGACCATCACGTCCACGCCGTTTTCGATGGCCTCCGCTCCCAGGTAACGCCCCCACTCGATGGTCATAATGACCACTTCCACGGGCACGCTGCGGCTGTCCAGGCTGAAGGTCTCAGAGCCGCGGAACACCAGAGGCCGGATGTAGCAGGCCTCGTGGCCGTTCTTGCGGACGATTTCCTTCATCGCCTCGGCAAGTTCTTCCGCCGTGTAGGGAACCGGCATCCGCACCATGCGGCAGGATTCCAGCAGGCGGCGGGTGTGCGCTTCCAGCCCCAGGATGGCGGGGCCGTCGGGCGTGGCGTAGGCGCGAATGCCCTCGAAGACGCTGGAGCCGTAATGCAGGGCGTGTACGGAAACGTGTACGGTGGCGGCATCCCAGGGGACGAAATCCCCGTTGAACCAAATCCACTCCGATTTTGGTAAAGGCATGGCGACTTCCTCCTCCAAAACAAAAACCCCTCCGTCCGCACAGGGACGAAGGGGATGAGCCTCCGCGGTACCACCCTGGTTGCCGCAATTCTGCGGCCACTCAGTTGCGCGATAACGGGCGCACCCGGCGCGGGCTACTGGGGTTCACCCGTGCGGCCTTCTGGGATGAAAGGCAGGCGAGTTCGGCATAGGGCGCTCTGCGGGCGCCGTTCCCGAAACTTGCAGCCGGGGTTTCGGGTCTCTGGCAGATTGCCTACTACTCCCGCCGGGCCTTGCGGTATGCAGTTGAGGGGATTGTACAACAAAACCCGGCTGATATCAACCGGGTTTTCTGTGGACCTGGAGGGATTCGAACCCTCGACCTCCTCAATGCCATTGAGGCGCGCTCCCAACTGCGCCACAGGCCCTCCTTGTGTTGTTCACAGCACGGCGCATTCTACCCTCAAGCCGTACTTTTGTCAATCCAATTGGGAGAAATTTCTCCAGTGGACCTGGCGGGATTCGAACCCGCGACCTCTTCAGTGCGATTGAAGCGCGCTCCCAACTGCGCTACAGGCCCCGGTCACAACAGCGGGCACATTGTACTTGGGAGCAAGGGGACTGTCAAGGTTTGCGTAAACACCCCATTACGTGCTATAATCCCCGCATTCGGCCCCCTTTTCTCCGGTCAGGCACAGGAAGATGCACCTATCCCTTTCTCCCCGTTGCAGCGACGATAATAATTCCACCCTCCGCCAATGTGTGCGCCGGGTGGTGTTGCTGCCATGTTTGCGGTAGACCTGACCCCCAACTGACTTTTTCGCCCGACGCATACCCCGTGCGGAGGGCGATTTTTTTGTGAGGAGCAAGCGCATGTACAAAACACATTTTTGTGGAGCATTACGTCCCGAGCACGCCGGACAGGAAGTGGCCCTGGCCGGCTGGGTACACCGCCGTCGCGACCACGGCGGCGTGACCTTCATTGACTTGCGTGACCGTTTCGGCATCGTCCAGGTGCTGGCCGATTCGGCTACCCACCCCGAAGCGCATGCCGCCCTGGCGGACGCGCGCAGCGAATGGGTGCTGCAAATCAGCGGGACGGTGCGCCGCCGCCCCGAAGGGATGGAAAATCCCAACCTGGCAACCGGCCAGGTCGAAGTGGTGGCGCACGCCGTCCAGGTGCTCAACGCCGCCAAAGTGCCGCCCTTTACCATCAACAAGGAAGACGGGGTGGACGAATCCGTCCGCCTGCGCTACCGCTATCTGGACCTGCGCCGCGAACGAATGCAGTACAACATCGCCCTGCGTCACAAGGTTGTCAAGTTCATTCGGGATTACCTGGATGCGCAAGGCTTTCTGGAAATCGAGACTCCTATCCTGTTCAAGGCCACCCCGGAGGGAGCGCGCGATTACCTGGTGCCCTCCCGCGTCCATCCCGGCGAATTCTACGCCCTGCCCCAGTCCCCGCAGCAACTCAAGCAACTCCTGATGGTGGCAGGAATGGAGCGCTACTTCCAGATTGCGCGCTGCTTCCGCGACGAAGACCTGCGCGGCGACCGCCAGCCCGAATTCACCCAACTCGACCTGGAGATGTCCTTCGTAGACCGCCGCGAGGACGTGATGGCCCTCATGGAAACCATGTACACCCGCATGGCGCAGGAACTCGTCCCCCACAAGCGCATCCTGCAAACCCCCTGGCCGCGCTTCTCCTACCGGGAAAGCATGGAGCGCTTCGGCAACGACCACCCCGATATCCGCTTTGGCCTGGAACTGGTGGACATCAGCGACCTGGCCGAGGGCTGCGGCTTCGGGGTTTTCGAAAAGGCTGTTGCCAACGGCGGAGACGTGCGCGGCATCAACGCCAAAGGGCTGGGCGGATACAGCCGCAAGCAAATCGACGAACTGACCCGCTTCGTGCAGCAATACGGCGCCAAGGGACTGGCTTACATCATCCTGCCCCCCGAGGGCGGCGTGCGCTCCCCCATCGCCAAATTCTTCTCCCCAGAGACCCTGGAAGCCATCAAGACCCGCATGGAAGCCCAGGCCGGCGACTTGCTCCTCTTCGTGGCCGACCAGCCCGCCGTGGTCTTCGATACCCTCAGCCGCCTGCGCATTCTGCTCGGCGACCGCCTCGGCCTGCGCGACCCCGATGTGCTCGGCTTCTGCTGGGTGATTGACTTCCCCTGGGCTTTCTGGAACGAGGAAGAACACCGCTGGGACCCCAGTCAGCACCTCTTTACCATGCCCATGCCCGAAGACTTGCCTCTGCTGGAGAGCGACCCGGCCAAAATGCGCGGCACGCAGTACGACATGGTGCTCAACAACCACGAGGTCGCGGGCGGGTCCATCCGTATTCACGACCGCGCCCTGCAAGAGCGCATCTTCAACCTGATTGGCCTCGACCCCGAAGTGGCCCGCGAACGTTTCGGGCACATGCTGGAGGCCTTCGAATACGGCGCGCCGCCTCACGGCGGCATCGCCTCCGGGATTGACCGCCTGGTGATGCTCCTGGCCGACGCCCCCAACATCCGCGAGGTGATTGCCTTCCCCAAGAACCAGGCCGCCCGCGACGTGATGGCAGACGCCCCCTCCCCCGTCGAGCCGGAGCAACTCGCCGAACTGCACATCAAACTGGACATCCCCGAAGAGCACTGACAGCAACGAGAGCGATGAATCAAAACGCCCCTCCACTCGGAAGGGGCGTTTTTCATCCGGTAAGGCTTCCAGCAAAGCGGCGCTAGTTCTTCGAAACCTTCTTGATGATGCCTTTCAAATTGGCCGCGGCCTTGCTGTTCTGAGAGCGTTCCATGGCCTCCCGCAGGGCGATTTCCATCGCCGTAGGCACATCGTTGTCGCCGCTGCTCTGCATCAAAGCCCGCTGGGAATGCTGAGGGCGTTTGCGGGGCTTGCGCGGACGCTTCGGCTTTTCCTCTATCACCGGCTTTTCCTGGAGGGCCTTCATGCTCAGTTTGATTTGCTTCTTGCGGCGGCTGAACTTGAGAATCTGCACGTCCACCTCATCACCCACCTTGACCACATCCGCGGGCTCCTTGACGAAGCCGTGCGTCAATTCGCTGATGTGTACCAGACCGGGGCGTTCCGCGCCGATGTCCACGAAAGCGCCGAATTTCTCCAGGCGGGTGACCTTGCCTTTGACCACCATGCCGGGTTCCATCTCGCGCCATTCCAGGGCATACGGCTCAATCATGGTCAACTCGATACGCCGCTTCTCAGGGAAGACCTGACGCACCCACACATCCACCGTGTCGCCGACCTTGACGGCCTCCTCGACCTTGTGAACCGGCTCGCGGCGCAACTGGGAGATATGCACCACGCCCGGCACCTCTAGGCCAATATCCACGATGGCGCCCGCCAACGAAGTTTTGATAACCTTACCGGTGAAATGGGTCTTGCGTTTGAGTTCGGAAAGCGAGGTTCCCGCCATCGCTTCCACTGTTTCGGTTGTTGTAGGTTCCATAATATCACTCTCCCGACAGAGAATACACGCTCACCCGGAAGACCGCACAGCAGCATCCCGGACGGCTTTGACATGAAAACCTGCCAACAGCGGATTTTGCGCGATGTTGGCAGGTCTATCCACAAATTTGATGCGACAATGAAGAAGAATCTATGGGTGCTCGCGGGGATGGATTATACTCGCAACCCCCGGATATGTCAAAACTAATGCAGGACAACTTGTAGGACAACTGCGAGCAGTTGTCCTACACCGCCCCCAAGCGGCGGATGCATCGCACAAGGAGAGAACCCCCCATGAACAAAAATCCGCAAGAAGACCGGGAATTTCGCCGAAAACAGAACCGCCTTCAAATTGGCGGCCTGGCCCTGGGGCTGGTTGCCGCATGGATAGTGGGCAGCCTCCTCCCCGCCCTCCCGCAGCGCTTCACCTGGATGACGGTTATGCTCTGGGGCGCGGCGCTGGGAGCCTCCCTCTTCGGTTGGCAATCCTACGAACGCGCCGGCAAAGCCCTCACCCGCTCCGGGAACCGCTGGCTTAACACAGCGGTAGGGGCGGGCATCCCCTTTGGCGCGCTTCTCCTGCTCGGCTGGCTCCTGGGAGGCCGCGCATAAGCGCGGTTCACATCCCCGGAATGAGCGGCGCCGAGGTGCGGTTGACCTCGCGGAAGGGAGCAATCATCCAGAAATACCCCAGGATGACCACCATCGCCAGCAGCCCTCCCCAGCGGCGCATCGCGGCGTTGGCAAGTAAATCCCCGGTCACCCGCAGCGCCAGAGAGAGATGCAGCGACACCAGCGGGATGTACATCGTCTTGCGGTAGGCAATTCTCAGCCCCAGCACGGCGGGGAAAATGATGGGGGCGTGCCCGAAAATCATCGTGAAGGTGAAGCCCAGAAAGATGGCGTGCAGCACGGCA
>DRKV01000269.1 GCA_011051635.1 Chloroflexota bacterium
CTGGGGCGCAACCTGAACGGCAGCACGGAACGCTACCTGACCGACCGGCTGCGCGGGTTCATCTACAATGAGACCCAGCGCCGCCCGATGGTGTTCGTCAACGTGCAGAAGGCGTGAGACACCCCCCACCCCCGTCCTCTCCCCCTTCGGGGGAGGGGAGAAGTGCAGGGTAGGGGAGGGCAGTGCCCTCCCCTACCCTGCTTTACGTTATGTTTCCGGCCAGCCCTGTTTTCCGACGAGGGGGACGAAAGCCACGGGGATGATGCTCTCCCGCTCGAAATCGTCCTCCCGCCGCGTCCAGCGCTCCAGGGTTTGTCCGCCCCGCCCGCCGAGGGGGATGACGATGTGCCCGCCGAGGCGGACCTGCTCCGGGAGGGCGGGCGGCACCTCCGGGGCCGCCGCGGTGACCAGGATGCCGTCGTAGGGAGCGTGTTCGGGCCAGCCCAGCGTCCCATCCCCCACCCGAAAATGGACGTTCTCCAGCCCCAGGCGGCGGAGCCGGGCTTTGGCTTCCGCGGCCAGGGACGCGTGGCGCTCGATGGTGAAAACTTCTGCTGCCAGGTGCGCCAGGATAGCGGTCTGGTAGCCGGAGCCGGTGCCGATTTCCAGCACCCGCGCTCCCTGCGGGGGGATTTCCAGCAGTTCGGTCATCAGGGCGACGATGTAGGGCTGCGAGATGGTCTGCCCGTTCCCGATGGGGAGAGGCCCGTCGCCGTAAGCCCACTCCGCGTATTTTGGGGGCACGAAGAGATGCCGCGGTACGCTCCGCATGGCCTCCAGTACCCGCGCATCGCGCACCCCGCGGGCCGCGATTTGCTCCTCCACCATGCGCCGTCGCGCTTCTGCGAAGGCATCTTCTTGCGCTGCCATCTTCTCACTCGTGCAGGGTGGTAACCAGACGTTGCCAGAAGGCATCCCGTTGACCGGGAACGAAGGGGGTGTAAAGAGATATGCGCCCGGCGAGGCCGCGGTAGCGTTCCAGCAAAAAGGCAGGGACTTCTTCGGGGGCGGCAACCACCGCAAATGCGGTCAGCATCTCGTCATTCACCAGGGCGGGCATCTCCTCCCAGCGTCCCCGCGCCGCCAGGCGGGAGAGTTCTTCGGCTTCCTCCTCCCATCCGTGCAGGCGCATCACCGCCCGGTAGGAGGGGGTGGAGGCGTAGAAAGCAATCTGCTGGCGGGTGAAGTTTTCTTCCGCCTCGCCGGTCACAACGAAAACGGTAGCGGAGACGACGGGACGGGGGCGTCCGCTGCGGGCTGCTCCCTGCCCGATGGCCGGGAGGAGCACTTCACGCAGGTAGCGGGGGGTGTGGAAGGGATGCACGAAGAAGCCATCGGCGACTTCGCCGGCCAGGCGCGCCATGCCGGTGTTCACGCCCGCGATGTAGATAGGGATGTCGGGGGTCTCGATGGGGCCGGGATTGAAGAAGGGCGTCATCAGGTTCAGTTTGTAGTACGCGCCCCGAAAGTCGAGCGGCGCGCCCGTCTGCCAGGTGCGCCAGAAGGCGCGGATGGCCCGGATTTGCTCGCGGAATTTCCCGACCGGCGAATCGGGCCAGGGCATCCCGAAGCGGCGGCGGACGTGCGCCCTGACCTGCGTCCCCAGCCCCAGGATGAAGCGCCCGCCGGAAGCCTGCGCCAAATCCCAGGCGGTATAGGCCATCGTCGCCGGGCTGCGGGCAAAGCCCACAGCAATAGCCGTGCCGAAATGCAGGCGGCGGGTGTGCTCGGCAATCAGCGCGCCGGGGAGAAAGGGGTCGTGCCGGGTTTCGGTCGTCCAGACGGCATCGAAACCCATGCTTTCGATAGCCCGCACCGCCTGGGGGACATCCCGCAGGCCGGTGGCGGGAAGGGTGGTGTCAACGAACATACTCGCTCCTTGTGGGTGTTTTTTTTGAGAGGCCGCGAGGGGCAATATCAGTGTACATCACTCTGGGGGTGGTTGTCCAGAGAGAAGTCCCAGCCCCAAGACCTGACGGGGCTGCTAGACCCGTCAGGTCTGCTCCGCGAGACAAATTTCATGCTACAATGCAAGAAATTTGTCACAAATTCATCCAGCAAGGAGAAGACCTGATGAATATCGTCTTTCTTGGGCCTCCCGGCTCCGGCAAAGGTACGCAGGCCGACATCCTGTGTGAACAACTGGGGCTGGCACACGTCGCTTCAGGAGATTTGTTCCGCTACAACCTGAACAACGACACCGAGTTGGGGAAAAAGGCCCGCGCTTACATGGAAAGGGGGGACCTGGTCCCCGATGACATCACGATTGCGATGGTCAAAGACCGCCTGCAACAGCCAGATACCGCTCAGGGCGTCATCCTGGACGGATTTCCGCGCACGCCTCCCCAGGCTGAGGCGCTGGAGGCCATCTTTGCCGAACTGGGGACCTCTCTGGACAAAGTCGTCTATCTCAACGTGCCGGATGAGGAGATTGTCCTGCGCCTGTCCGGGCGGCTGATATGCCGCAAATGCCAGGCCACCTTCCACAAAGTCTACAATCCTTTCACAACTTGTCCCCACGGGGAATGCAACGGCGAATACCTCTACCAGCGGGAGGACGACAAACCGGAGACGGTGCGCGCCCGCCTGAAGGTGTACCACGAACAGACCAGTCCCCTGGTGGATTACTACCGCCAGAAAGGGATGCTGGTGGAAGTCTCCGGAGTCGGCAGCATTGCGGATATCACCGCGGCCCTGCTGGAGGCGCTGGGAGTGGAAACGCCGCCGGAGAAGCGCTCAGATTGAGATTCCAAACGCGCCGTTCTGTTTTCATCGCCCAGAGACGCGGGGAACACAGGGCTTTTTTTGTAAAACACCGTGTTCTCCGTGTCCCTGTGTGAGCGCGACGAAGAGAGGTGCCCCATGTTCCGCCCGCGTTTGCTTATCGTCCTCGCAGCGATTGCCACCCTTTTGGCGGCTTGCAGTTCCCCCGGGGGAGAGAACGCGCCCCCGCCGGCCGCGCCATCGGCAGAACAAACCTTCCCCTCGCCGACCCAGGTGGAGAATCCCGGCCCGGCAGCCCCCTCGCCTCTGCCCGCGCTCCCCTCGGTTCCTGCCGAGTCGCCCGCCCCGCCGCCCCCGCCCGGAGAGCGCATCCAGCCGGAGGACATCGTTTACCTTGGGGCTTTCCGCCTGCCGGAGGCTTCGGGCGGCTCCAGTTGGGAGTACAGCGGCCAAGGGTTGACCTACGACCCGCAAGGCGACCCCGCCGGCGCGGAGGA
>DRKV01000270.1 GCA_011051635.1 Chloroflexota bacterium
GCGATGACGGACATAGTGCGCCGATTGTACCAGCCCTTAAGACCTGACGGGTCTGCGAGACCCGTCAGGTCTTGCGCGCTTGCCAGACCCGTCAGGTCTTCTAACCTCTCCCCCCTCCCCGTACCGCACCAGCACCACCCCGGCGAGAATCAGCAGTCCGCCGCCCAGTTGAGCGAGGCTGAAGCGTTCCCCCAGCAGGAGATAAGCCAGCAAAGCCGTCATGGAAGGCTCCAGAGTGGCAATTAAATTGGAAACGCTGGCCCGCAGGTAGCGCAAACTCAGGGTGTACAGTCCGTACCCGCCGATGGAGGGCACGGCGGCCAGCAAAATCATCCATCCCCACCCCTCCCAGGAAGCGCCCAGCACGGTGAGCCGCGCCAGCGTCGCCTGGGGGGAGAGATGGTCTTCCAGCAGGTTGAAGACCCCCAGAAAAACGACCGCCGCCGAAAAGGAGTACACCAGCGCCGTCCAGGAGTTGATGCGCCGCACGGCGGCCTGCTTCCCCACCAGGCTGTAAACGGTGAAAGCGATAGCCGAGAGCAGTCCCAGCGCCAGCCCCCAGGGGTTGAGTTTCCAGGACGCGGCGGTGTACGCCTCAGCGGCCAGGACGCTCCCCGCCAGGCTGAGGAGGATGGCCGTCCCTTTGGCGAGGCCGAGAGGCATCTTCTGGAACCAGCGCTCGTACAGGGCGGTGAAGGCCGCCGAACTGTAAATCAGCACCGTGGAGACCGCCGCCCCATTGACCTTCACGGAGATGGTCCACAAACTGTTGAAGACCGCCAGCAGCAGCCCGAACCACAACAGAAAACCGTGTTCCTCTCTGCGGAGGCGCAGCACGGCAGGGTTGAAGAGGGCGAAGAATCCCCACAAAAGCAGCGACACCCAGAAATCCCGCCAGAACGCGACCGCCATCGCCGACATCCCGAAGGCGTCGTTCAGGTGGCGGATGATGATAGCCGTGGTGGACCACAGCGCCGTGCCGGTCAGGACAATCAGGTAGCCGCGGGAGAGCGAGGATGTGTTGCGGAAGATGTGTCTCATATCGGAATAGTGTACCAGAGGAAACAGCCGCCCGGCCCCGCCCCAGACCTGACGGGTTTCGCAAACCCGTCAGGTCTTTTCGTACCCCCCAGCCCCGTCACGGGGGACTGGAAGTCCCCCGCTGGGAGGTAAGAAGTCCGCTCTGCGGACTTGAGGGCATCAGGGTAGGGGTTTCAGCCCTACCCGCAAGGACGGTGTTCCCACCGCCATTCTACAAAACTTGAGTGCTCCCCGGCGTGCTCCTCCCCTTCGGATGCGCCGGAAAGCAGCGGTTGTGGGACAACTGCGAGCAGTTGTCCTACCCCAAAGACCTGACGGGTTTGCGAAACCCGTCAGGTCTTGAGGCGAGAGGCGAATTTACCGTCCCAAAGACCTGACGGGTCTGTGAGACCCGTCAGGTCTCAGGGCGATGGGCAAGAAGAGTTGATAGCGCACCTGTACCGTATCCACGATTTCGGCGCTCAGGAGAGGCACCTGGGGACTGGTGATGAGCGTCCGCAGGCGGTTGCGCGTCCCCGGAGGAGTATCGGCGGGGAGGTAGAACCCGCTGGCGATTTCGGCGTGTTCGCCGGGGGCCAGCGTCACCGGGGGGATGGAGCCGGTCGGCCAGCCCAGGTCGTCGCTGAGGGCGAATTCGTAAGTCAGGGTGAAGGCGCTGGTATTGGTGATGACGTGGATGAAGGCAATCCCCGGTTCGCTGCCGCGCGGCGGGTCAACGGTGGTGGTGTAGCCGCCGTCGCTCACGGTCGGCATGACATCCCCGACTCCCATCCGTACCGTGCCGCTGAGGGGCGCGGTTTGTCCGCTCCCGGCGGTGTAGGTGAGGGGGAAAGTGCCGCTCAGCGTTCCGCTGACCGTCAGGGTGCGGCTCCACACGCCCCCGGCAGGCAAGGAGACGGCCTGCCAGACGATTCCCTGCCCGGTTTGGGTGTAGGGAGCCTCGGCGCTCACCAGGGCCGCCTGCGGCGGCAGGGAGACCGTCAGGGTGAGCGGGGCAAGCGCCGCCCAGGAATGCGGATTGGTGAGGGTGAAGGTGTAGGTTAGCGGGGCACCTGGGGGGGCGTAGACAATCGGGGGAGCGGCAGCCGCTTCAAGGGAGTACGGTTCCACGGCGACATCCACGGGGGGAGCGGTCACCTTTCCGGTTTCGGCGCTGAATCCGGCGTAGTCGGCGTTCCGAAGGATGGTCTCTCCGCTGGTGAGCGGCACGCGTACGCTGAGGTTTACTTCCCAGGAGGCACGCGCCGGCAGGTCGGGTCTCCCCCAGACGAAGGTATCGCCCGTGCGGGTAAAAGGCAGCGTGGCAGTGACGAAGGTCGTGCCCGTTGGGAGGGTGTCGCTGATGGTCAGGGCGCTCAGCGAGGCAAAATCGTGCGTGTTACGCAGCCTGAGGGTGTAGGTAAGCACCTGCCCCGGCAGCGCCTGGGAAGCGGAGACGCGCTTGCTCAGCACGGCAGAGTAGGGGGCTACCTGCACGCCGACCGGCGCGCCGGTGGCCGGCGCGGCCTCGTCGCTGGATGCGCCGTAGGCAGCGTTGAGTATGGTTCCATCGGGGGCATCGGCGGCGACGCGGACCGTGAGAGTCTCGCTGACCACCGCATCGGGAGCCATAGCGGGGTACTCCCAGCGCACGGTACTCCCGTTCCAGGTGTACGTGCCGCTGGCAGATACGAATTCCAGGTGGGCAGGGAGGGTATCGGACAGGACGACGTTGTAGGTCTCGGTGAACCCCACCGTATGGGTGAGGGTCAACGTATAGGAGAAGGTCTCACCGGGGAGGAGGACATCGGCATCCGTGCGCTTGCTGACGGCCAGTTGATGCAAATTGAGGGCCTGGTAAGCCGCCCAGGCATCAATGCGCCCCCAGC
>DRKV01000271.1 GCA_011051635.1 Chloroflexota bacterium
CCGAGACTCTTACGCCGCAGCAGGTGGAGGGCGTGATATCGGCCTGCGTTACCGAACCTCCCGAAGAATTGCCGGAAGAAGATGACGCCTTTGCCTTGCGCGAGGAACTTCCCGAGGGGGAAACCTCCGTCCCGCGGGCCGCGGCCCCATCAAAGGCAGGTCCCCTCAGCGATTTCGTAGGGCGCATCAATCTGACATCCAAACAATGGATGCTGCTGGGAGGCATGTTTGCGGCTGAAGTCGTCATTCTCTTTCTTTTCGTCCTGCTTTTGATGTTCCGCTGACCCATCCCGCCGGTGGGCGTTTCTCATGCCCCAGAATCCCTTCCTATCCATCATCATCCCCGCTCACAACGAAGAGAACCGCCTGCCCGGAACGTTGGCGCAGGTGGTTGATTTTTTGCGCGCCCAGCCCTATCGGGCCGAAGTGCTGGTCGTGGAAAACGGCAGCACAGACCGCACCTTGCAGGTGGCCCAGGAATGGGCTGCAGCCCACCCTATCTTGCGGGTATTGCATACCGACCAGCGAGGCAAAGGGTTGGCCGTTCAGACCGGTATGCTGGCAGCGCAAGGGGAATACCGCTTCATGTGCGATGCCGACCTCTCCATGCCGATTGCGGAGGTCAACCGCTTCTTGCCCCCCGCCCTGAGGGATTTCGACATCGCCATCGGTTCGCGGGAGGCCGCGGGCGCGGTGCGCTACCACGAGCCGGTGTACCGCCACTGGGGAGGGCGGCTCATCAATCTGCTCATTCGCACCCTGGCTCTCCCCGGCTTGCAGGATACCCAGTGCGGTTTCAAGTGTTTTCGCGCCGCCGTGGCGGAGGACGTCTTCCGCCGCCAGACCCTGCCCGGCATCTCCTTCGACCCGGAAATTCTGTTCATCGCCCGCCGCCGCGGGTACCGCATCGTCGAAGTGCCCATCCCGTGGTATTTCGACCCCGAAAGCCGCATCCATCTTGTGGGCGATACGCTGCAACTGGTACGCGACCTGCTGACCATCCGCCGCAACGCCAGAGAAGGCCGCTATGACCGAGCATCCCACCCTCAACCTGGAACGTGAGTTGTGGGCGCGGGGGTTTCGACGTCTGGCCGGGGTGGATGAAGCCGGACGCGGCGCGCTGGCCGGGCCGGTTGCTGCGGCGGTCGCCATCCTGCCGCCCGACCCGCAAATTGAGGAGACCTTGCGAGGGGTGCGCGACTCCAAACAGATGACGCCCTCCCAAAGGGAATCCTGGGCCGAGAGACTTCCCGCTCTTCTCCTGGATTTTGGGGTGGGCTTCGCTTCCCCGGAAGAAATAGACGCCCTCGGAATTTTGCCCGCCACCCGTCTGGCCGTCCGGCGCGCCCTGGCGGCGTTGAGCGCCCCTCCCGACCACCTCCTGCTGGATTATCTCAAACTCCCCGCGGGAGACCTCCCCCAGCACAGCCTCCCCAAAGGGGACCGCCGCGTCCTGAGCATTGCGGCGGCCTCCGTGCTCGCCAAAACCCGCCGGGATGCGCTGATGCGCGCCTACGAAGCGCAGTATCCCGGCTACGGCTTCGCCCGGCACAAGGGATACGGCACCGCCGCCCATCGGGCCGCCTTGCAGACTTTAGGCCCCACCCCCCTGCACCGCCGCAGTTTCGCGCCTTTGCGCTTTGTCGAGAGTAACGAGATCGGGCAATGACGAGGGGAGAAGATGAATCCCCGTATTTGTACGCGCACGGAAGCGCTCACGTTTTGCAGAAAAGGGGGGCATCATCCTTGCGGGCAGGGGTTACAGGCCCCCACTCTGGCGGCAGAGCAGGACAACTGCGAGCAGTTGTCCTGCTCCCACAACTTGTTGGCGTTGCTATCTTCTGGAAAGGTTGCCAACTTCCTTATTCAGCCTTATAATATGGCCTACATTTCTAAATCACTGGAGTTTACAAAACACTATGGAAGAAAATCGTTCACTGGTTGGTCAAGAGGAGGCCCAGACCGAACAAGTCGACTACAGCCAACTCGATTCAATGGAAGACCTGCTCGAGCAGGAAAATGTAGACATTGAATTTCCTCGTCAGGGCGAAATTCGCAAGGGCGTCATCGTCGGCCTCAACGGCGATGAAGTACTCATCAGCATCGGCACCAAGTCGGAGGGGGTATTGGTTTCCCGTGAATGGGACCGCATTCCCGAAGAAGAACGTGCAACCTTTGTCGAAGGCGCTGAAATTCCGGTTTTCGTGGTGCGCCCCGAAGACCAGAATGGCAATGTCGTATTGTCTTATCTGCGCGCTCGCGAGGAGGAAGATTGGACGTGGGTTGAATCCCTGCGAGACTCTGGCGAGATTTACGAAGGCGCTATCGCCGGATACAACAAGGGCGGCCTGCTGGTGCCCATGCGTACCCTGCGCGGCTTCGTGCCCGCATCTCAGGTCAGCGTACTTCGGCGCAGCAAGGCTACCGGCGATACTCCGGAGGAGCGCTGGTCACAAATGGTCGGCGAGCCTATCCAGGTGGTCGTGGTGGAAGTAGACCGCAACCGCCGCCGCCTGATTCTCTCGGAACGCGCCGCTCTGAAAGAAACTCGCGAGGTGCTGAAAGACCGTCTGCTGGACGATTTGGAGGTTGGCGACATCCGCACCGGTCGGGTGACCAGCCTGGCTGATTTTGGCGCTTTCGTCAACATTGACGGCGCCGACGGCCTGGTACACATCTCAGAAATCTCCTGGGAGCGCATCAACCACCCCAAAGAAATGCTCAAGATTGGGCAAGAGGTGGAAGTCAAAGTCATCAGCGTGGACAAAGAACGCCGCCGCATCGGTCTCTCCATCCGCCAGTTGCAGGAAGACCCCTGGGTACGCAAGGTCAAGCAATTGCGCGTCGGGCAACTCGTCACCGGCGTCGTCACCCACCTGACCAAATTCGGCGCTTTCGCCCGCATCGAAGGCGACGAAGACCTGGAAGGGCTTATCCACATCTCCGAACTCAGCGAGAATCGCATCGCCCATCCCAAGGAAGTCGTCCAGGAAGGCGATGAATTGACCCTGCGCATCATCAAGATTGACATTGACCGCCGCCGCATCGGTCTCTCCGTCCGCAAGGTGGATTCCGCCGCCTACGCCGACCTGGACTGGAAGATGGACCTCGCCGGAGAAGTAACCGAACTGGAGCAGCCGAAAGACACCGCCCCTGCGGAAGAAGAGGCTCCCACCGAAGAAGCATCTGCCGAGGCCCCTGCGGAAGAAGTCACTGCTGAAGAAACTCCTGCGGAAGAGGCTCCTGTTGTGGAAGAACCCATCCAGGAAGAAGAGCCGCCTGCTGAGGAAAGCACCGATGAACCCGCAGCAGAAGAACCTCAGCCTGAGGGTGAAGAGGCTGCTGCCTGAGCAAACCAACGGATTTACGTCCCCAAAGCGCGTCTTTGAAAGGCGCGCTTTTTTCGTTTACCTCGGAGGCGCACCGATAAAATCTCGGAGGTTTCAAAGGACCTCCGAGATTTCCACAGCAGGGAGCGCATCGATTCTACGTCCTGGGGTCTTAAAGGTGATATTCGTCGTCTCTCTGGGGTATTCTCGCAAGTGTTCTTCTGCAAGGCGAAATGCTATAATTGGGTACGCATTCGAACTGCCCCAACAGGCTTCACGGGCCTTGAGCGCATAGTGCCTCTCGAATACGGCGTGGTGTATCCCAGGCCGTGTGGGGGCGCGGCGTAGACTGTGGGGTCTCAACGCTATTTCAGACACAGGAGTGAAAGTCATGCCTTACACAATTATCGAAGTTCCCAAAGAGGGTGAAAAAATCACCATGCAGGACGGGAAATTGCAGGTTCCCGACCATCCCATTCTGCCTTTCATCGAGGGCGACGGCACAGGCCGTGACATCTGGCGCGCCTCGGTGCGCGTTTTCAACGCCGCGGTGGAAAAAGCCTACGGCGGCAAGCGCAAAATCCACTGGATGGAGGTGTACGCCGGGGAGAAGGCTTACCACAAATTCGGCGAATGGCTGCCCGAAGAGACCGTCCAGGCCTTCCGGGAATTCATCGTCGGCATCAAAGGGCCGTTGACCACCCCCATCGGCGGCGGCATCCGTTCCCTGAACGTCGCCTTGCGCAAGTACCTGGATTTGTACGTCTGCCAGCGCCCCGTCAAATACGTGGATGGCGTGCCTTCTCCTGTGAAGCACCCCGAGTACGTGGACATGGTCATCTTCCGCGAAAATACGGAAGATATCTACACCGGCATCGAATTTGAATACGGCACGCCGGAGTGGGAAAAATTCATGGCGACCTTCAAAGAGAACTTCCCCGAAGAATACGCCAAGATGCGCTTCCCCAACACGGCAGGCATCGGCATCAAGCCGGTTTCCGTAGAGGGTACCGAACGCCTTGTGCGGGCTGCCATCAAGTGGGCACTCGCCAACGGGCGCAAGCGCCTCAGCCTTGTCCACAAGGGCAACATCATGAAATTTACGGAAGGCGCTTTCCGCAACTGGGGTTACGCCCTCGCCAAGCGCGAATTCCGCAACGAAATCGTCACTGAGCGCGAATCCTGGATTTTGGGGAACAAAGAGAAAAATCCCGGCCTGACCGACGAAGAAAACGCCCGCATGATTGAACCCGGCTTCGAGATGCTGGCTCCCGACAAAAAGCAGGAAATCATCCAGGAAGTGAAAGACGCCCTGGCTCTGTGGGAAACACACGGCGACGGCAAGTGGAAATCGAAACTGCTCATCAAAGACACGATTGCCGACATCGTCTTCCAGCAGACGATTACCCGCGCCCGCGAATTCGATGTGCTGGCGACCATGAACCTGAACGGCGATTACCTTTCGGATGCGCTGGCCGCCCAAATCGGCGGGATGGGCATCGCTCCGGGCGCCAACATCAACTACGACACCGGCCACGCCATCTTCGAGGCCACCCACGGCACGGCGCCCAAGTACGCCGACCTGGACAAGGTCAATCCCGGCTCGGTGATTCTCTCCGGCGAGATGATGTTCCGCTACATGGGCTGGGACGAAGTGGCCGACCTGATTTGGAAGGGTATCAGCGGCGCCGTCAAGGCCAAGACGGTCACTTACGACTTCGAGCGCCTGATGGAAGGGGCCACTTTGCTGAAATGCTCCGAGTTCGGCGACGCCATCATCAAGCACATGGACGACTGAAAATTGGGCAACCGCATCGTTGGGATGATTCGCGAATCATCCCAACAAAAAACCCCCCGCCAGCGAGCGGGGGATTTTTGATTTGCAGGTACGGTGCATTTACGGGGCGGGAGCAGCCGCGGCAGCGTCTTCCGCCGTCTGCGGCATACCGGCCATCACCCAACGGACGAACATATCAATGTACTCGTCTTTGAGGAGTTTGCCATTGGGAGGCATGACGTCAATCTCACCGTTCACACCCTGGACGGTGTGCCCCTGGATGACCTGCAACAGAATGCTGTTGGGGTCGCCCGCGACCA
>DRKV01000272.1 GCA_011051635.1 Chloroflexota bacterium
GCAGGCGGCGGGTGGCTTGCTCCCGCGCCGCCGCGTCACGGAAAGCCAGCACCTGCGTGATGCGTCCCAGGTCGCCGCCCAGAGGCAGAGAACCGTGCTGCAAGACCCCGACGCGTTTGCGGGCCTGCGCGCTGCCGATGAGTTTCTTCCCCCCCGCGGTGATTTCGTAATTGGAAGGCGTTTCGAAACACACCGGCCCTTTGGGGTCGCTGTTCGGGGCGGCGGATGGATTGGGGAACGCCTCGGCGGGCACGCCCAGATTGCGGAGGGCCGCCAGCAGGGCGGCGGAGATGCGCCGGTAACTCTCCAACACGCTGCCTTGCAGGATGGGGTTTCCGTGCGGCCCGCAAATGGAATAGGTTACTTCGTCGGTGTGCAGGATAGCCCGCCCGCCGGTGGGACGGCGCACCAAGCCCCAGCCGCGACGCTCCAAAGCGGCCTCGTCGGCATCCTCCACGGATTGCGCATAGCCAAGAGAGAGACAGGGCGGTTCCCAAGCGTAGAGGCGCAGCGTCGGCGGGGCATCCCCGCGCCCGGCGGCCTCCAGGATGGCCTCGTCCACGGCCATATTCCACGCCCCGCCTGCCGGAGGGGTAATGAGCAGCCGCCATCGGTTGGTTGGGGTCATAGGCATTTACTCCTCGGCATCCACCTGCATCCAGGCTGGCGGGGCTTTGGTGGGGGGACGGCGGCCATAGAACAGGTCGTCCATCCATAAGGCGACGCGCCGGAAGAAGCCGGAACGGGAGATGCCCCAGCGCACGGCGTTGTGGAAGGCTGTGTCCGGGTGCGAGAAGGGGCACACGCTCATGCAGCGTCCGCAGTCTGTGCCCACCACGTTCCAGTAGCGGAAGCACGTATCGGGATTGATGCGCCAGCGCAGGGCGCCGTCCACTTCTTGCCGGGGGTTGAAGGAAATCGAGCGAGTGGGGCAGGTCTCGGCACACTTCATGCAGATGTTGCAAAAATCCACCACTGCGGCGGCAAAGCGCAGGTCGCGCTTGTCGGGAATGAGCGGCGCGTCGGTTGTGACCACGCCGACGCGCACCCGCGCCCCCTGCCGGGGTGTCATCAGGATGCTCATCCGTCCGAATTCGCCCAGCCCGGCGTCGCGCGCCACCAGAGGGGCAATCACCCGGTAGTTGGCGTCAATGTGCGCCCGCGCCGCGTAACCCAGGTTGCGCAAGGCGGCGGCCACCTGGACAGCCACGCGAGCCGCCTCCGTGTATTGCCGCGCCGATTCGGCCACTACTGGCGCGTGCGGGGCGGCTCCCATGACCGCAAAATCCATCTCCACCGTGAAAGCCAGGGCATAGGTGTGTGCCAGCGTGATGGGTGCCCCCCATTCTCCCGGCCCGCGTCCGATATGGGAGTAAACGTGGTAAGGCCGCAGTTCTGTCACCCCCACATCCAGCGCCCCGTAGTAACGCGCCAGGCTCTTGAGGTAGGCGGTCATTGCCTCGGAGGAGAGCGTCTCCCGCCGGGGCGCTGGAGGGCCGTCCACGATTTGGTGCAGCGCTTCGGTGACTTCGAAACTGGCCGCTGCAGCCGCAAACAGGAAGGGGTTGGCGAATCTGGCCCGGGGGGAGAGCAGCCCCGGACGGGCGCGAGTGGAATCATCCCCGGCTTTGTGTTCGGGGTGCTGGCGGTAATAAGCCTCATAATTTGGCGTGCCGGGCTGCAAGCGTGCCCTGGCGAACATGACCATCCGCTCATCGAAGCGCCTGGAAGGGACGTCGTTCCCCAAGGCCACCTTGCCAATGGGGAGAAAGAAAAGGGCCGCAAAGACCGCTCCGCTCAGCCCCGCCAGCCCGAGGAGGCCTGCCCGCACGATGGGGGGCAGTAGCCCCCCCGCTCCCAAAAGCAATCCGCCCCCCGCAGCGAGGGCCAGCGCAACGCGCACCGCCCGTCGCTCCCCTTCCTGCCAGGAGGCCGCCGCGAAAGCCCCGAACAGGCCGCTCCACAGCAACCCCAGTCCCCACAATGCGAAAGAAGTCCAGCGTGCGTCCATAAGCGTTCTTTGCGGCAAGATGTTCTACGACGCCGGGGTCGGCGTGGGGGTGAGCGTTGGGGAGGGGCTGGGCGTGGGCGAAGCGTTGGGGTCGGGCGTGTTGGTGATTGTCGGGGTGGGCGTAATCGTGGGGGTGTAGGTGATAGTCGGCGTTGGCGTAGATGTGAAGGTCGCCGTGGGGGTCGGGGTGTAAGTCGGCAAGGTCGGGTTGCGACGGACGCGCAGCCGCGCCAGGATAGCGTAAGGACTTTGCGGGGTCTTCCGCCAGGCCTCCATGTAACCGGCGATGGCGACGCGGGTATCGCCGTTCAGGTCGGCGGCCAGCCCCAGCAGGGCGTAGGCCCGCGGGCAACTCTGCGGGTTGGTGATGCAGGTGAAACGCTCGCTGCCCGTCAGCGTTTGCAATCGGGACTGCGCCTCGGCGGGCGGCATCCCCTCGAAGAACAGACCGCGCTCCACCGTTCCCAGGACGTATTCGGTGTACAGGTCGTCGAAGTAGCGGGGCGTTTCGAAGCGCAGGAAAATCTCCCCCCCGGCGGTGCGCCGCAAACTGAAGGGCACGACGTTCCCCAGCCAGACCACGGGGGCGCCGGGCAGCCCCTCGAAGCGGTACAGCGGGGTGATGTTGCGCTCTACCGTGGAGACGAAGAAGGCGGACGCGCCCGCGGGGGCTTGCGCCAGAATCCAGAATTCCAGCGCGTCCTGGGGGCGGTGCCGCACCACGACCCACCTTTCGGGGGTTCCGTCCCCCTCGAAGTCGAACAGCCCCGTAGAGCGGATACTGACCCCGTACTCCTCCAGGGTGACGAGCGGGGTTTGGAGGGCGCGTCCCCCCAGAGATTCCACCAGCATTTGGAAAGCGGGACGCATCTCGCAGGAGGGGGCGTCCAGGCACAGGCGGTACAGGTCGGCGGGGGTGCGGTAATTTTCCAGGAGCGCGTTGGCGGGCGCAATCCAGCGGCTGAGGGGCGTGACCGGCTGCGAGACCACCTGCTCCAGGTATCGACGGGCTTTCTCCTCGTTCCCGTCCAGGAGGGCGTACAGCCCGATGCGGTAGCGCCATTCGTCCAGGGCATCGGCGGCGGGGGGCTTGCCGTCGGCCATCTTCTCCGGCGGCCAGAGAGGGAGCAAGGCTTCCATCACCTGCACCGCGGCCTGCGGCCCCCAGAAGTGGGCGGCGTGGTCGGCCATCAGAGCGCAGTACCCGGCCAGCCCTTCGGCGGGGGCGGGGGTGTACGCGGCGCGCTCCAGGCGCAGGAGGTCGCCGTCCCGGGTGTAGAACCGCTCCACGGTGAC
>DRKV01000273.1 GCA_011051635.1 Chloroflexota bacterium
CGCACCGCCACATCCGAGGACATATGCCGCTGATGGCGACGAGTCTGCTCATCATCGGATGGCTGCAAGCCAACTGGTTTGAAGTGCTCTCGCCAACCCCTGAGGGGACTCTCCTGTGGGCTAAAATCACTTATTTCTTCGTTGCCGTTTTCCCTCCCACCCTGTTCATCTTCGCTCACTCGTACACCCTGGAAAGCAATCCGCGCTGGGAACATCTCCGCTGGGTGTTGTACGTTCTTCCGGGCGTTACCATTGCGTTGACTGCGGCAGCGCCTCAGTTGCCCCTGGTATGGAAAGCGGTACGCTTTCGGCAGCACGCCTTCTTCACCAGCATCCACCCTGTGTATGGGGGCTGGTTCTACGTCCATCTGGTGTACTCTCACCTGTTGGACGTAAGCGGTTTTCTTCTCCTTCTGCGCGCCTATATCCAGGAGCGGCACACCCCAAGACGATATTCCCGTCTCCTGATTGTCGGCGTCATTCTCGCTTTGCTCGCCAATTTCAGCCAGGTCTTCCATATTCTCCCTATCGAGAAAGACTACACACCCATTAGCCTGGCCCTGGCCGCCATCCTGATTGTGTTGGGGACTTTGCGTCAGCGCATCTTCGATATGCGTCCCCTGGCTGCCCTGACCGTAGTGGACAATCTGCGAGACGCCATCCTCCTTCTGGACATCAGCGGGAAGATAGTGGACACCAACCCGGCAGCAGAGGTCTTTCTGCACAAAAAGAGGCCCGAAATCATCGGGAAAATAGCATGCCAGTTGCTGTGCAGCATGGGAACTCATCCGGAATGCCTGAGCAGCAAGACAGACTCTCACACCGACATTGTTTTGGATATTGACGGACGCAGTGTTCACGCAGAGCGCCAGTGTCTCCCTCTCTTGCGTTTCCCCGGCGGAGCACTGATTGGGCGGGTGGTTTCTTTACGTGATATCACCCAACGCAAGCAAAACGCAGCCTTGCTTGCCCGGCAGGCACAGCACATTCAAGCGCTTTACGCCAGCGCTCAAATTCTGTTCAATACGACGGGGATTTCCGCTCTCATGCAGGCAATTCTGCATCAGGGATACAAGTTGGCCGACGAGCAGTGTGATTTCGTGGAGGGGTATTTCTCCGAGATACCCGATGTCTCTCCTCCGGTGTTACTGCGCTACCCACCTCAAAAACCCGGCCCGACCTTTTTAACCGAGAAACGCGTTGAAGCAATACGGAAAGAAACCTTCTCCAGCAAAACTATCCCGCAGAACGACTATGCAGTTTGCGTCGTCCCCCTGTGCGGGGAAGAGCAATGGTTCGGCATCCTGGCTTTTCATCTGGAGGCAGGGACATCGTTTCAGGGCGATGAACGAACCGTCTTCGAGAACTTTGCCCTGACTGCGGTTTCCGCGCTCCACAATGCGGTTCTGCTGCGGCTAACCAACCAGCATGCCATCACCGACCCGCTGACCCGCATTTACAACCGTCGCGGTTTCTTCGAGAAAGCCGCCGCGGTTCCATCTCAGGAGCGGCAATCCTACACCATCATCATGGTGGATATGGATAACCTGAAAGAAATCAACGACACCTATGGGCATCAAGTCGGCGACCTGGCGCTGCAAAAACTGAGCGAGGTGCTGCGCCGCCAAATCCGCCGCCAAGACGTCTTGAGCCGCTACGGGGGGGACGAGTTCGTCATTTTGCTACCCCGCACTACCATCGAAGACGCCCGCGCCCTGGCCCAGCGGCTTCTTGCAGCCATTCAGAGCACGCGGCTGCTCTATCAGGATATCTCCGTGCCTCTCTCGGCGAGTATGGGCGTGGCTATTTCTGCGCCGGGGGAAGATTTGGAGACTTGTATCCAGCGCGCCGATTCCGCTTTGTATCAGGCCAAACTCGGCGGCAAAAACCGCGCCGTGATGGCGTGAGCGCTGCAGGGAGACAAGCAGAACAGGGAAAATACAATCTGCGCGCCAAGCGGATTGAGGTGACAGCGCAGACGCGTATACAGAATATCACACTTCCCTTATAATTGGGCAAGAATTGCGAATTGACATGGATGAAATCTTATGAGTGTGCCTCAATTCTCTACCGACAAAGACCGTTTTGTCCTTGCTCTTCAGGAAGGGCTGATTGCACTAGTTCCTTTCGTGATTCTCTGGTCAATCTTGACCCTCTTGTCTCAGGGGGCACTCTACTTTGGGTGGGAGCAGTACAGGATTTACTCAGTCATTACCGTTCTGTCCAAGGGGTTGAATCGATTCATCTCGATTGCCGCCATTCTGTCTCTGACATACCGTTTTGCTCTGCGCTATGATGTGGAGCGCGCCCAGGCGATGCTGTTGGCGATATCCGTGTTCCTGAGTTCGCGCGTCCTGATATCGCTGGCCTCGCACCAGAAATCCAATCTTCTCTCCCTGCCCTACAACATCGACCTCTGGCAAATCGGTTTGTCCATTGCCTCCGTCTTTTTGCTCAAAGCGCTCTCGCCTTACCTGCAACTCGCTCTGCAGTGCGAAGGTACGACTACTTATTCCTGTCAGGTTTTGCGCCATTTGTACACATTCATCGCAAGTTATGTCGTACTCTTGTCGGCGTGGTGGGTGCTATATCCGGTAGGCGGCCAAATCACCGCGGCTGCCGCCAAACTTGCTGCCGTACTTCCCGGAGGATTGTTGTTAGGACTGCGAACCCTGGCGGCTCAACTGCTGTGGTTCATGGGCGTTCACGGAGCTCAGATGATGAATTCGCTTCTCGGGCCTGTGCTGCGTCAGCGGGAAATCTTCCCCAACTTATCTTACATGCAGTTTTATCGGATGTTCGGGCTGGCAGGTGGCTCCGGAATGGGGCTTTCGTTGCTCATTGCGCTTTATCTAAACCGACGCGACCGACAAGGGATGCACCTGGCACGCATCTCCACCCCTTTTGTGATTTTCAACATCGATACGCTACTCGTGTACTGCCTGCCTATCGTACTCAACCGCTTCATGTGGCTCCCCTTTGTGTTCGGACCTCTTGCCAATATCACAATTGCCTACGGGTTTCTGGCTCTTTTCCCCGTCGCTTTTCAGCCCGTATCGGTACACTGGATGATGCCTACTTTTGCGGATGCCTGGATTGCAGGGGGAGGTTCCCTTCGTCCCGTACTCTTGCAGGTTTTTCTGGTTGCCCTGAACGTCGCGATGTATCTTCCGTTTGTGAAAAAGTTCGCCAATACGCGCTCGGGAGGATACCACCGAAACCGCCTCAGCCAGAATTTGGCGCTGCCCGAGTCTTTGCAGGTACACCACGGGGTTGTTCTGCAAAAGGTGCAGCGCGAGATTATCGAATCGAACCGTCGTCTGGACAGAATTATCGGTATGCTTTCTCCGGAAACGCTTTTTGTTTACTACCAACCGAAAATCAATACCCGCTCGAAGATATGTATGGGGTTTGAGGCTTTGCTGCGGGTTAAATTGCCCGATGAACCGCTCTGGGGACCGTTTTTCTTGCCCGACATGGAAAACGCAGGACTCGCCCCGACAGTCGATTTATGGGTTTGTAACCAGGTTCATAAGCACCTGCAAGAATGGAGTGACCCGAACGAGGTTCCGAACATCGGAATTAATTTGCATCCGGATACAATCAATGACTCGGAAACGATTGAGAGAATTGTCGATTTGTTGGTTGGGTACCCCATTGAATTTGAAGTTATCGAACGTTCTTTTCTGGAAGGAACCAATACGGTTAGAAACCTGGAATACCTGAAACAACGCGGGTTTCGAATCGCGATTGATGATTTTGGGCAAGGATATTCCAGTTACCGTTTTCTCTCTCTTGTCGAGGTAGATACCGTGAAAATCGACAAGAGTTTGATTGCGTCTCTGCAGCATCCAAAAGGTAAGTTGATTTGGGAACACATGGTTGCCTTTTATCACGGGCTGGGGATTCAGGTTGTGGCGGAGGGCGTAGAAACAGAAGAGCAAGTCCAAATCCTCAGCGACATCGGGGTTGACGTGATGCAAGGCTTTGTCTTTTCCGGGGCCGTTCCGCTGGAGAAGGCGCGCACCTATCGTCGGCCATCCCAATCTAGGCGTTCCGATTTGGGAATGTTGTCACATCCGGGCTGACGCGTGCGATGTCTGTACGCCAAGCAACCCGACGCTCTGTGGCGCAAAGTTGTGGGTGTCCCTTTCTCTTGGTTCAGATGTCCCCATCCTGCTCGAGAGAAGAATGAGAGATGGATGCACACAACAATGGCCCTGTGCTAGGCTTTATTCGCGGTTCAGGTTGGTTAGATTTCCCTTTTCTCCGATGATGGATGCATTTGCCTCCCAAAAGTGTAACCTACGCCGCGAATGTTAACAATGTATTGAGGGTTGGAGGGGTCCGGTTCGATTTTCTGGCGCAAACGGTGGATATACCATTTGATAATTTCGCGAGCCTCCTGTTCGGTGTCTGGCTCGTACTCGCGAACAACCCGTACCAGTTCCCTGGGCGTAATTGCTCGCTGTCTGTGTTTCATGAGGTAGGCTAACAATTGAAATTCTCCGGGGGTTAGTGCCAAGGGATGTCCGTCGTGAGTAGCCAAGTGTTTGTCTATATCCAAAGACAATACTCCATAATGCAAGACGCTCTCTTTCTCCTCGCGACTCGGTTGCGATATGTTGATTGTACGACGACTGAGTGCTTTTTGTACGGCACCGCGCACGTCCGCCGGCCCCACAGGTTTGAGCAAATAACCATCCACCCCCTCCCGAATGGCGACCAAGGCGGTGTCTAACGAGCCGTAAGCGGTCAGGATAATTACCGCTGTCTCCGGCCAGCGCCATTTGGCAGTTTCCAGCACACGTATGCCGTCTATCTGTCCTCCTAGGTGCAGGTCCAGCAGGACTAGGTCAAAGAATGTGTTTCTCAGACGCGCTAAAGCATCTTCCCCGCTGTGTACTGTCACGACTCGATGCCCGGCTCGCTCCAACGTCTCTTTCAGGAAAAAACAGATGCCCGGCTCGTCATCTACAATTAGAGTATGTATTGGTTTGTCCATGCGGGATTCGTTAACGCAATGTGGTTGGCAGCCACACCGTAAAGATGGTTCCTTTTCCGAGTTGGCTGGTCGCATTCAATTTGCCGCCGTGCCGATGGACAATCCCGTACGAAACAGCCAAGCCAAGCCCGGAGCCGTCATGTTTGGTCGTGAAGAAGGGTTCAAATATATGGGGGAGGTGTTCGGGAGAAATACCGACACCGTTGTCCTGAAACTCTATCTGAACGCCAGGAGGTCTGTCAGTTTGCGTTGTGGTAATCTGCAATTGGCCGCCCTGTGGCATGGCGTCTAAGGCATTGAGCACTAGGTTCAGGAATACCTGGTAAATTTGGTCTGTGGTTGCCCAAACAGGCTGGATATCAGACTGAGTCTTCTGCACAACTTCAACATTATGTTGCTCGCATTGTTTTTTTGTCAACAGCAACACCTGATGCAACACAGCAGTCACATCGGTGAGAGCGCGAGCGTCGTCCGGGGGGCGGTTCAATTCACGCATTTGACCGAGAATGTCGGTTACCCGATGCACGGCATCTTCGGCTACTTCGAAGTATCTGCCGGGGTCCTCTCCCTCCTCAACAGCCTCTCTTGCCAGTCCCAGGCACCCTAGAATAGACTGCATGGGGTTTTTAATTTCGTGTGCTATAGAGGCGGAAAGTTGTCCCATGCTGGCTAGTCTGTCCGCATGAATCAATTGAGCCCGCATGGAACGTTCCTGCTCCAGAGCCTGTCTTAGTTCTGCTGTCCGCTCTGCAACCATTTCTTCAAGGTGCTGTTGATATTCCAATAATTGGGCCTCCGCTCTTTTTCGGCTTTCGATTTCCCTGGTTAGGTTCTGGATATATTCCTTGTCGCGTTGACGCAATTCTTGAAGGCTAATCTGGGTTTCTACGCGGGCTCGTACTTCCGCTAATTGGAAAGGTTTGGTGATGTAATCTACTCCCCCCACGCGAAAAGCCTGGAGTTTACCTTGAATATCGTGTTGGGCGCTGATGAAGATGACAGGGATGTCTCGCGTAACCGGATCGCTTTTTAGCCGCGAACAAACCTCGTAACCGTTCATGTTGGGCATACGTATGTCCAGCAAGATGACGTTTGGCAGGACAGTTCGCGCTATTTGCAGAGCGAGAGCGCCGTTGTTGACAGGCCGAACGCGATACCCCTGTTTGCTCAACATGGACACCAGCAACCTTAAATTCTCTATTGTGTCGTCAACGACGAGAATATCCTTGTCTTTACTCTGGCCACTCACTGTGCACTCTCGCTTTCTGCCCAGCGGGCGGTTAGTTGGAGCAGTGTATCAAAACGGAAATCATCTAACAGATTTGTCAACTTGTCCGCTAGCGAAGTATCCAGCGAACGAATTTTCTCAACAATGGCATGTGATGTTTCCAAGTCTGCTCTCCCGGCGGCTCGATTTAGTTGTTGTATTAGTTCGCGTGGCAACGATTTAAGGTCTTGCTCGTTCAGTACAATAGATTCTTTTTGAGATGGGACATCCGGCTTGGCACGAATAAATTGAATTCCAGCACGGGCCTCTAATATATCAAAGATGTGCTCAATCCGCAAAGGTTTGATGATGAAATCATCGTAGCCGTGTTTTAAGATTTCATCTCGCTCTTGTTTGAAAGCCGCAGCCGTGATAGCGATAATTGGGGTATCGCGCACCTCTGGGGTGGACTTTATGCGGGTAGCCGCTTCGTAACCATTCATGACGGGCATCTGGACATCCATGAAAATTAGGTGGGGGCGCCAGGCGATACAAGTTTTTACCCCTTCTAGTCCATCGGCCACAGCGCGCACCTCTAGACCTGGAAAATCCAGTATCTTTTGCATCAATGAACGATTCTCGGCATTGTCTTCCACCACCAAGATGCGGTAGGTGGGCTGTTCAGGTGCTACTCCTATCACGCGACCCCGAGGTTGGCTCGTGGTGATACACTCAGCGGTTGAAATCTTAATTTTGGTTGTGAATACGAACAACACCCCCTTTTTAGTAGGCGTGTCCTGCACTATCAGGTCTCCGCCCATCATCCGGGCATATTCGCGTGCGATGGATAGCCCTAGCCCGGTACCAGTCTTCGCTTTACGGCCGCTCTCAGATTGGTAAAACGGCTGAAAGAGCCTCTCGCGCTCATCAGGAGTAATGCCCGGCCCTGTATCTTCCACTTCAAAGATGAGGCGCGTTGTCTCGTGCGCGACATTGGCTTCTTCGTAACGAACGTTTACCGCAACTCTTCCCTTGCTGGTGAATTTGATAGCATTGCCCACCAGGTTGGTAAGCACTTGACGAATTTTACTCGCATCGGCAAAAACAAATTGCGGCAAATCGTCAGCACGGTGGATGGTCCATGCCAGCCCTTTTTGACGGGTGCGCAGCGCGAAAGTTGATTCGATGTCATCAAGCAACTTGTATAAGTCAAAATGATTGGATGAGAGAACTATCTGTCCCGATTCGATTTTGGAGATTTCCAGAATATCGCCAATCATGTGGAGCAAATGGTTCCCGCTGTGGGCGATGATTGTCATGTTTTCGCGTTGCTCCGGCGAGAGACTTTCATCGCGTTCTAGTAATTGGGCAAAACCCAAGATGGCATTCAGAGGCGTGCGCAGCTCGTGGCTCATATTGGCAAGGAAGATGCTCTTGGCGCGGTTTGCTCTTTCCGCTGCCATACGCGCTTCTTCTACCTCGGTGAACAACCGGGCATTTTTGAATGCGATGGATGCTTGGGCTGCAAAGGCTTGAACTACGTCCGCATGTTTGGTATTGAAGAACCCTTTTTCGCGCTTATTTATGGAGATGAGACCAATCGGCTTTCCTTTATCGAGCAGAGGTACCCCCAACCAAGAACCGACATCTGCATGGGCGCTTCTCTCGTATTGGGACAACGAATATGCCGATATATTATTTACGATGAGGGGTTGTCGATTGGTAACAACCATTAGGCTGGGGCTGTCGTCATCGTTCAGTGCATAACGAAGTCTTCGGACTTTGTCCCAGTTAGGGAAGCCTGCTCCGGCAATGATTTCCAGATAATTGCCTTTCAGTTCTGCTACAGAGCAACTATCGTAAGGCACGACTCGTCGTAATTCGGAAATAATGGCGTTCAATACATTAGGGAGATCTAGTGAGGAACTAAGAACCTGCATGGCAGCCTGCAAAGACTGGGCCTTCAAACGGGCTTCACGCTCCTGTTCAAAGAGACGGGCGTTGCGGATAGCGACAGCAGCCTGGGTGGCAAACAGACTTAACACCCGGACATCATCTTCGGAGAAAATGCCGGTTTGCATAGAGTTGACGACCAATACCCCGAAGAATTCATCCCCCCACAAAATAGGAGTGCCCACGGTGGCCCCCACTACTGACGCTCCGGCGTCTGGGATTCGTTTATGCCAATGGCCATAATCCTCAATAATGAGTGGCTCCTTTGTTTTCCACACAGTACCACCCAAACCTTCACCTCGGCCAAGCGTTTTGCCTGGAGGCACCACGTGGTTGTCGCTAGTTACCACCCATTCCAAGCTGTCGCTGCTTGCATTGTAAAGGTGCATCCCTCCCATATCCGCCGATACGATTTCAACTGCTTTGTCCACAACGACTTTTAGGACGGACCTTAAATCCAATTGGGAAGTAATCTCCAAATTCATTGCACGCAATGCTTCTAATTGGACAGCCCGTTGTTGCAGTTTGACCTCGGTTTGTTTGCGCTTCGTGATGTCTTGGGTAAAGATGACCGCGTAAAGCGGCTCATCTTCCTCGCCGCGCACTAAAGTTACGTCCGTCACGACCCAAAGTACGTGCCCGTCTTTGTGGATGTGGCGCTGCTCTATTTCGTAACTGGGAAGTTCTCCTGATAAGAGTATCTTCATCAAGTTTTTGTTAGCCTCTACATCGTCGGGGTGAATGTAGTCCCACAGGGTCATGGTCTGGAGCTCTTCAGAGGAGTAGCCAAGGATGTTTACTAGTGCACAATTTGCTCGTAGAATACTCCCATCCATAGTGGCCAGGCTCATCCCTACCGATGTGTTCTCAAACGCACTTCGAAAACGCTCTTCACTCCTCCGGAGTGCTTCCTCAGCCGCTTTGCGAGCGGTGACGTCCTCTTTGATGGCCACAAAGTGCGTTATTTGACCACCCATATCCTTTACGGCAGAGATGGTCGTGAAATCCCAATACAATTCACCATTCTTCCTCCTGTTGAGTAATTCACCTTGCCAGACTTCGCCTCGCAAGATGGTACCCCACAGCTCTTCGTAGCGTTCTCGAGGAACTCGGCCTGATTTAAGGATACGCGGGGTGTGTCCGATGGCATCATCCGGAGAATACCCCGTAATTCGTGTAAATGCCGGGTTGATAAACTCAATTGTGCCGTCCACGTCAGTAATGAGAATCATGTTGGCGCTTTGTTCCACCGCCCGGGAAAGTTGGCGCAGGGCTTCGTTTGCTTTGACACGCTCAGTAATTTCACGGCCGATGCCTTGTATGGCCGTAAGGTTCCCGTCGTTGTCAAGAATAGGTTGATTTACAAAGGAAAACCAGCGTGTTTGCCCGTCTTGCGTGGTGGAGCGTATCTCAAATGTAGCCGTTTCCCCTTGTAAGTTTTTCTGATAAGCATCCAGGACGAGATGCAAATCATCAGGAGACATAATAGCCGTAAAATGCTTTCCCAACAATTCTTCCGGCTTGCATCTCGTAGCATGCAGAACAGAGGGATTTCCGTATAACAGATTCCCCTTCGCATCAAAAAGATATATCATGTCGGGAGAGTTCTCAACTAGATCGCGGTACCTCTGCTCGCTCTTCTGAAGCGCTTTTCTAGCCTTTTTATATTCTGTCACGTCGCGTACTAC
>DRKV01000274.1 GCA_011051635.1 Chloroflexota bacterium
GGGTGGCACCGCGGACGCCAGGCGTTCGTCCCTTGACCGGGACGGGCGCTTTTTGTTTCGGTAGTCTGGTAGTCGGTAGTCCGTTAGTCGTTAGTTTGTTAGTCGTTAGTTTGGTGGTTTGGCGGTTCACCAACCGCCCCACTCCCTATACACGGATGCCCACAGATACGCAGATAAACCACTCTTCCCATCCCATCATCTCATCACCCCACTCCCCCCCATTCACCCATTTACCCAGGAGGTACCCCATGAGCGACCAAATCCGTTTCCAACTCTCCCAGAACGACATCCCCAAATTTTGGTACAACATCAACGCCGACATGCCCGTCCCGCCAACGCCGGTGCTCAATCCGCAAACGCTGGAACCCATCACCCCGGAATTCCTGTCCGTGCTCTTCCCCATGAGCATCATCCAGCAGGAAGTCAGCACCGAGCGGTACATTGAAATCCCCGAAGAAGTGCGCGAAGTTTACAAACTATGGAGACCAACTCCCCTGCTGCGCGCCCGCCGCCTGGAAAAGGCACTGGGCACTCCGGCGCACATCTACTACAAGTACGAGGGGGTCTCCCCCAGCGGCAGCCACAAGCCCAACACCGCCGTGGCGCAGGCCTTCTACAACAAAATCGAGGGAACCAAAGCCCTGACCACCGAGACCGGCGCAGGTCAGTGGGGTTCGGCGCTCTCTTTTGCAGGGAAAATCTTCGGCCTGGATGTGGAAGTCTACATGGTCAAGGTCTCGTACCAGCAAAAGCCCTACCGCCGCATCCTGATGGAGAGTTTCGGGGCGACGGTATACCCCAGCCCTACGGAACACACCGAATACGGACGCGCCATCTTGCAGGAGCATCCCGACAGCCCCGGCTCGCTGGGCATCGCCATCTCCGAGGCGGTAGAGGTAGCCGCCAAATCGGGCGGGAAGAAGAAATACAGCCTGGGGTCGGTACTCACCCACGTCCTGACCCACCAGACCGTCATCGGCGAGGAGGCCCTCAAGCAGATGGACCTGGCGGGTGAATACCCGGACGTGGTCATCGGCTGCACGGGAGGCGGTTCCAATTTCGGCGGCATCGCCTACCCCTTCCTGCGCCACAACCTGCAAGACGGCAAGAACACCCGCCTGCTGGCCGTGGAACCGATGGCCTCCCCCACGCTGACCAAGGGCGTATACACCTTCGATTACGGGGATACCGCCCGCATGGCCCCCGTGGTCAAGATGCACACCCTGGGACACGATTTCGTCCCCGCCCCCATCCACGCCGGCGGATTGCGCTATCACGGAATGGCTCCTACCATCTCGGCGCTGGTAAATGCCGGTTACATCGAGGCGGTGGCCGTCCCGCAATTGCCCACCTTCGAAGCCGCTCTGCTGTTTGCCCACAACGAAGGCATCATCCCCGCTCCAGAGTCGGCCCACGCGATTCGCGCCGCCATAGACGAGGCCCTGGATGCCAAAGAGAAGGGCGAAGAGCGCATCATTCTCTTCAACCTTTCGGGGCACGGGCATTTCGACCTCGCGGCTTACGATGCTTACCTGAAGGGCGAACTGCACAACTACGAGTACCCCCAGGAAGCCATTGAGGAGGCCATGAATCATCTGCCGCAGGTGCAGTTGTAGAAACAAAACAGCGGGCTTTTGGGAACATAGTTCCCGAAAGCCCGCTGCTGTTATTCTCCCTGCCGGGGGTCACACTTCCCCGAAGAGCACCACCTGAATGTGCTGATTGCGTACTTCCAAGTCCTCTCCGCTCCGCTGGCGGTCAACCTGCCCGAGGACATAGCCTCCCGCAACGGGGACATCCTCTCCCAGGACGGCCTGCACCACGGCAATTTCCCGGCCAGGGTCGGCGTCCATGAGCATCTTCCAGGCCACATCTACCAGAACCAGGGCGAAGACGGGGCGCGCCTTTCCCAAAGCAGAGAGCGCCTGGAGGGTGGCGCGCTGAGCGGCGCGCTGGCACTGCTCCATGCTGCCCACCATCAGGTAACTGGTCAGGCCATCGCTCACAGGAATGTTCATCCGCAAACTGCCGTCGGCTTCCACCCGCAAGGGGGAACGCAGCAACAAATCGCTGGAACCGTGCTGCTCCACGCCCAGGGGGTACAGGCGCACCAGACGATTGAGAGGCGGGAAAAGCCAATCACGGGCTTCATACCCCAACAAGTCGGCATATTTCTCGGAGGCGGGTTTGTCATCAAGGGTGCGAATCCAGGCCCCGCGGGAATGAGTCACCTCCAGGATGGCGCCTACCGGCTCCCACCCGTGGGCGCTGCCAATCCCCAGGGTAACGCGCCCCTCCAAAAAGGCGGCTGCCAGTCCCCCCTCTCCACTGAGGCTGCCCCCGATTTGGGCGGAACGCCCCATGTAGAAATCCCCTCCCACCAGGCCTCCGGCCACTTGAAAGCCCCGGGGAAGCAATTCTTCGAGTGAATCCGCTACACCTTGCAACCCGTCGGCAAAGAACAACAAAGAGCCGCCGGTTTGCTCGTGAAGATGAAATTCGCTCACCAAGACCTTCACCGCTTCGCGGCTATCTCGCGAGAAATTCGGCCACCAGTTGGCCCGCGTGTGGATATCCGTGCCGCCCAGGAGAGCCACGATAACGGAGTGTATCCCCTGGCCGGTACGGCTGAGTTCTGCCACCGTGCTGAAGCCCAGGAGAGGAGTATTGCCCAGCATGGCAATCGCTCCCCCCAGAACATCCGAGACCTCATGCGCTTGGGAGAAGATGACAATCCCCATACTGACCGGAACCCCGGAGAGTTGCTCCAGGGCCTGGTGAGCGGCTTGCTGGGCCGCCTGGCGACCATCCAGGGAGCGGGATTGTCCCACAGCAGCGGAAAGCGTCATGGTCGTTGTTCTCCTAGTTGGCCTCGGCTACCGGCACGGTGAAGTGGAACGTCGTCCCTTCGCGGAATTTGCTCTCGAACCAGATGCGCCCCCCCTGCATCTCGATGAGCGTCTTGGTGATGTTCAACCCCAGGCCGGTTCCCGGCGCGTTGCGGATTTCTTCGTCTTCGGAGCGGAAGAACTTGCTGAAAATTTTGTGCTGGTCTTCCTCCTTGATGCCGAAGCCGGTATCCCGCACAGCCACATGAACGACCTGCGGCGCGCCGTCGGGGTCCCAGCGGTTTTGGGTTTGTTCCGCAGTAATGTAGATGCTGGCGCCCGCGGGCGAGTATTTGTTGGCGTTGCTGACCAGATTGGTGAGCACCTGGATTAAGCGCCCCTGGTCTCCCCATACATCGGGCAAATCATCGGGGATTTCCATGAAGAGTTGCTGTTCCTTGGCGTCAATCTGTCCCTGCGCCGACCGCGCTACCTCCTGGATGATGCGGGGGATGGAAACGCGCCCGAAGGAAAGGCGCAGGCGTCCGGCCTCGATGCGAGCGGCATCGGCCAGGTCGGAAACGAGCACTTGCATGCGGTCTACGTTGAAGCGAATGGTACTCAGGAAGTTGGTCTGCGCTTCGTTGATGGGACCAACCGCGCCGCCGAGGAGCAAATCGGTGTAGCCGCGAATGGCGGTCATCGGCGTCTTAAGTTCGTGGGAGACCATGGAGACGAATTCGCTCTTGGCACGGTTGGCCTGCTCCACAGCGGCGTACAGTTGGGCGTTGGAGATGGCGATGGCGGCATGGTCCACAAGACGGGCCAGGAAGGAAACGGTCTCGGCCTCGGCGGTCATGGGGGTAGCGCTTTCCAGGATGAGCAAGCCGACGACCTCCGCCTCCCGGCGAATGGGGGCTACCACCTGGGTTGCGGCATTGGGCAAGATTTTGCTCTCGGAAAGTTCCCCTTCCAGGGTGTACCACTGTGGTTGGCCGCTCTTGATGGCTTCTTGCAGGGTAGAGGCGTCTACAGGGAAATAAGCCTGTTGGTAAGCCTGCAACTCTTGCTGGTAGCCTTCCGAAGCCATGATACGCAGGCCGTCTTCTTCCAGGACGCCAATCAGCCCAGCGTTGCACCCTATCTGGCGCATCGCCCAACCCAGGGTAATCCGCATGGAACGACGCACATCCAAACTGGTGTTGAGTTCACGGTCAATGCGCTGCATGACGGAGAGTTCTTCCACTCTGGCAGCCAGGGCCTGGTCGGTCATGGTGTAGAGGCGAGCGTTTTCGTAAGCCACCGCGGCTTGCCCGGCGAAAGCCATGAGGAGTTCCTGGTCTTCCACAGTGAAGGGCATGCCGTCCTTCTTGTTGATGACCTCAATAACGCCAATCACCTGTTCTTTGACAATCATGGGAACGACCAGAAGGGCTTCGGTACGGAAGCCGGTCTGTTCGTCGGCCTTGTCGAACCAATCCTTGCTGCGGAGCACGTCGTTGGCAATCACTGGCTGCTGCGTTTCCACCGATTTCCCAACCAGGCCGGTGCCGGGGGGCAGGCGCTGTCCAACCAGGTTGGCCGCCACGGGGCCGACGGTCACTTCAAAGACAAGTTCGTCCGTCTCTTCATCCACCAGGAAAAGACTGCCAGCCTCGCAATTCAAAATTTCCACAGCGCTGTCCAGCACGCGCCCCAAGAGGGGGTCGAGTTCCAGCGTGGAACCCAGGTCACGGGCGACCTCATTCAATTTGGAGAGTTGCCGGGCGCGCTGTTCGGACTCGTCCAGCAGGCGGGATTTGACGATAGCCCCGGCAGCCTGGTCGGCGATGGACTGCATGAGACGCTGCTGCTCATCGGTGTACTCTACCGAAATATCACGGCTGGCGAGACTGATAGCGCCAATGGTATCCGCTCCGGCGTTGAGAGGAACGCCCATCCAGGCATATACGTTCTCTGCGGCAGGCAACACCCCTTGAGTGCGGCATTCCAGACTGTACTCCGTAGTACGGAGAGCACGACCGGTACGCATAATGACTTGCTCCAGACCACGGCCTTCGGGCAGGGGACGGTTCTCGCGCTCGCCAATGCGCTCATCGTTCTCGATGTAGAAAGCGTAGTAGGAGACGTCAGCGTAGGGGTCGGTCAGCAGAATCCAGAAATCACGCGCCGGTATCAGGAGAGTAGTCTGGGCGTAGATGAGTTCAAAAATATCATCCAGATTGAGGGTGACGTTGACCCCTTGAGAGATGCGCGCCAGCACGTCCATCTCGTGAACACGACGTTCCAGGTCGCCGACGACCTGCGCTCGCTCAATAGCCAGGGCGGCCTGGCCGCTGATGGTTTCCAGAAAAGCGATGTCGCTGCTGGAATAAGGTTCTCCAGAACGCCGTTCTCCGAGGGCTATCCACCCCAGCAAACCTTCTCGGCCCCCCAGAGGCATGAACAGGTGAGCACCCAGCAAGGCCAGGCGGGCCTGCTCGCCGCGCAACTTCACGGGAGCCGAGTTCTGGGAAGCCAGGAAGAAAGCACTCCGACGCCGGGAGGTCAAGTACTCCACCAGCCCGCTGTTGCCAGAGAAACGCAAATCCGTTGTAGGACGCCCCTCCGCATCCGGAGCGGGGACGTACAACCCCAGCATGGAATCGCGAAGGAAGATGTGCAAGCGGGTCGGTTCGAAGGTCTGTTGCAAGGTCTCCCGCAGCAGTTTCAAAATATCGCCGGTTTCCATCAGGCGCGTCACGGAGCGGGTGAACTCTTGGGCGCGGCCGCGATAGACTTCCTGCCCGCGGAAGAAAATTTTATCCACGTAGGTTTGGAGACGGGTGCGTATCGGCTGCAATAAGACAGCCAGGATAAAGACCAGCCCGCCAACGAGGGCGGGGTGATTGGCATTCATCTGCTTTGCCAAGACCAGGCTGATGCCGCTCACCATCAGGGCGTAGCCCGATATCGCCAGAACGCTCAGGAAGGTATAGAGCACGGCGCGGCTAAGTACGACATCCAAACTGAAGAAGCGGTAGCGCAGGATGTTGTACGCCATGCTGGCAGGGAAAAACCCCAAAAAGAGCAGCA
>DRKV01000275.1 GCA_011051635.1 Chloroflexota bacterium
ATCAAGTGTCACGTGTCACGTGTCAAGTATCAAGTGCGAGGTGCGAGGTGCGGGGTGCGGTGTGTCACGTATCACGTATCACGTATCACGTGTCAAGTATCACGTGTCACGTGCGATGGAGGTGCGGGGTGCGAAGTGCGAGGTGCGGCGTACCCTGTACGCTGTACCCTGCTCCCCACTTACCCACTCACCCCGTTACCCACTCACCCACTCACCAACGGCGGGCGGACGGGCCAGAGAGGGAAGCCGTGTTCGGTGTGGAGACGCTGTTTGAGATAGACGGCGGCGGGGGGATGGGCGTCGAGGGCGGCGCGGGCGGCGTCCAGGCGGGTCTGGGCTGCGGTGTCCGGCGCTCCCTGTTGGAATGAGTCCCACACGCGGCGGGAGTCGGGGCTGTGCAGGTTCGCCAGGGCGGTGATGCAGCCCCCGGCGCGGTGGTGCAGGGCGCGGCTCAGGAGACGGTCGTTGCCGTTGAGCACCAGCAGGCCCTCGCCGAAGCGTTCTCCCAGGGCGCGGGCGTGCTGCGGGTCGCCGCTGGAGTCTTTGAGGCCCGCGAAACGGCGGGGGAAGGCTTCCTTGAGGCGCGCCAGCAGGTCGAGGGAAAGTCCCACCCCGGAGACCTGGGGGATGTGGTAGCCGAGGAGGTACTTCCCCGGCGGGACGGCGGCCCGGATGAGGCGGGCGAACCAGCGGAAAAGGCCCTCCTCCGGGGCGTTGCGGAAGTAGAAAGGCGGCAGGACGACTACGCCCTCGAAGCCGGCCTCGAAAGCGGCGCGGCTCAGGTCGGCGCTCTCCGTCCAACTGGGGGTTCCCGTCCCGGCCAGGAGGCGGAAATCGGGGTAAGCGGCGCGCACCTGCGCGGCGGCCCGGAAGATGGCGGCGCGTTCAGCGGGAGAGAAGGAGGGCCCTTCGCCGGTCGTCCCCAGGATGAGCGCCCCGTGCGCCCCGCGTCCGGCCAGGAATTCCAGCAGGGCAGGGATGGCCTGCAAATCGGGAGTGTCTTCGGCGGTCAGGGGAGTGACGGCGGCGGCGTACACGCCGGCCAGGGGATGCGGGTGGGTGGAGGGCATGGCGTTGTGGAGGGAATGACTGCACGGTTGGAGGTCCGACGGCGGTATTGTAACACCTCCACGCGGCAGTCTGTGGACGCTTTCAGCGCGGGGGTACAAGCAAATCCTGTAGATGATGGCTCCCCCGCCAGGAGAGGATGGATAAGACCCCTTCGTGTCTTTGTGCCGTGGTGGTCAGAAAAGCGCAAGAACCACCAAGACACCAGGACACGAAGACATACAGGAAAAAACGTCCTCACACAGGTGGCGCTCGCACTGTTTCCGCAGAAAGAGCATTTCTACACATTTTGTCTGCACCCTCGGCGCAAGAATCGTGGAACGCCGAGACGCAGAGACGCAAAGAGATGCTTTTTGCACCACTGCGTTGAGAAATAGCCCCCCTCTATAACGGCCCGTGGCAGGTTCGTTTATTTTCTGAATAAACCAATTTCATTCGTTCGTTTTCTTGACAAAATCCCCCGAAACGAGTATCATGTGCCCCGCTGGAAAGCCGCTTGTATCCCCCTTTATTATCCCCTTGAAAGGCGTTTTTGTGCAATTCCTCCGTTCCTCCTACGATGCCCGCACCCTGAATAAACATTTGATTATCGACCACATCCGCTTTTCGCAAGGAGGCTACAGCCGGGCTTCCCTGGCGCGAGAAGTGGGATTGAGCCGCGCCGCGGTCTCTACGATTGTCAATGAACTGCTGGCGCGAGGCATCGTGCGGGAGGCGGAACGCGTCTCTACGGGGGGCGGACGCCCTCCCATCCGTCTGGAAATCAATCCGGGCGGCGGTTTGGTGGCAGGGGTAGACATTGGTGTCACCCACGTCGCCCTGGTTTTGGCGGATTTCTCCGGAGCGGTGCTGGCAGAACGCCGCGAACCGCTCAATGTCATGGATGGCCCGGAAATCTGCCTCCGGCAAGTAAATGCCCACTTGCAGGTGCTCCTGGCAACCCAGGGTGTGTCCCTGGAAGACATCGCCGCTTTTGGCGTGGGCGTCCCCGGACCGGTCTCGCAGGAAACCGGAAAAGTGATTGCCCCTCCCATCATGCCCGGTTGGGAAGGTTTCCCTGTACGGGATACCCTGCAAACCCTGTGGGGACGCCCCGTCCTGGTGGGGAACGACGCCGACCTGGGGGCGCTGGGTGAGTGGGTTTACGGCGCGGGACGCGGGGCTACTCATCTGGCCTACGTCAAAGTCGGCTCCGGTGTGGGGGCTGGTTTCATCTTCAACGGAGAAATCTACCGCGGGGCGGAGGGGTATGCCGGGGAAATCGGGCACATCACCCTGATGAAAGATGGCCCCGTGTGTACTTGCGGCAATCGCGGCTGCCTGGAAGCGCTGGCCGGGGGAACGGCTATTGCCCGCCAGGCGCAGGACGCTGTGCGGCGCGGCCTCCCCACCCGCCTGGATGCCATCCAGCCTGTGGAGAGCATCACAGCCCGCCATGTCGCTCAGGCTGCCCAGATGGGTGACCTGGTCTCGCAACAGATTATCGTTCAGGCGGGGCATTATCTCGGCATTGCCATTGCCAACGTCATCAACCTCCTCAACCCCGGCGTGCTGGTAATTGGCGGCGGCGTCTCCCAAATGGGAGACCTGTTACTGGAGCCTATCCGCCACACGGCCAGGGAGCGCAGTCTGCCCGGCGCGGCCCACGGTGTGCGCATCGTTTCCGCCGTACTGGGGGTGCGCTCCTCCGGAATGGGAGCGGTGGCCTATGCGATTACCCACGCCATCCATGCCCTGGCGGAATAGCAGACCTCATTCCGCAGACCTGTGAGGGCCTGATGAGGCATTGAAATTCGGCTCTGCGCGGATTTGTGGAACAGGATGGCGAGACTTCCGAGATTTTAGCGGTGTGTCCCCCGTGCAGCGCAACTTGTGCTGAAATCTCGGAAGTCTTTCCCCCACAATTCCGGGGTGAGCCCGAAATTCTTGCGGTGTGGTCTCAGCCTCTTCTGAAGAGGCTGAGACCGCGGCACAAGGCCGCGGAGAACGATTCCAAACTTTTGTTTCACAAGGAGTATAAAAATGTCGAAAAAACTGTGGTTCGTAATCAGCCTGTTGCTGGTTGCTTCCCTGGTACTGGCAGCCTGCGCGCCCAAGGCGACCCCCACGCCTGAGCCGCAGAAGCCTGCTGCCACGGAAGAGACCGCCCCTTCTGAGGGCGGGGAAACCGGCGGAGGGGAGGCGGCCCTTACCGGCACCGTCACCCTGTGGCACGCTCTCAAAGAGGGCGAAATCGAGGGCCTGAATGCGGCTATCTCCGCCTTTCAGGAGCAGAACCCGGACGTGCAATTCGACGTCCTGTTCGTCCCCTTCGATGACCTGCGCGGTAAATTCGAGACCGCCGCGGCCACCGGCGGCGGCCCCTCCATGCTGATTGGTGCTGCTGATTGGGGCCCTGCCCTCTTCGATGCCGAACTGACCGCCGATGTGGGTTCCATGGCCGACCTGGCTTTCTTGCAGGGCATCAACCAGGCCGCCCTGGCCTCGGTGCGCTATAAGGACGCCATCGTCGGACTGCCTCTCGGCCTGAAGGGTGTGGTCATGTACCGCAACACCAGCATCGTCCCTGAACCGGCTGCCGATTTCGAAGACCTGATTGCCAAGGCGCAGGCAGCCACCCAGGGCGATGTGGTCGGCGCAGACCTGGAACGCGGCTTCTTCTTCGCCGCCGCCCACCTGAACGCTCTCGGCGGGCAGTTGATGGACGCCCAGGGCAATCCCGCCTTCAACGACGAGAAGGGCGTGGAATGGCTGACGATGCTCAACCGCTTCAGCGAAGCCGGCCCTGCCGAGTACTACACCGACAACGACGTCAATCTGTTCAAGGCCGGCAAGGCGGGCATCATCATCGACGGGACCTGGAACCTGAGCGGCCTGGCCGAGGCCATCGGCGAGGACAATCTGGCGATTGACCCGTGGCCCCAGGGCATGAGCGGCTACGTCCAGAACGACAACATCTACCTGAGCGCCAACGCTGAGGGCGATGACAAGGATGCCACCTGGGCTTTCATGCAGTTCTTGCTTTCCAAAGATGCCCAGAAGATGATGGCCGAAAAGAACAGCGGCTTCATCCCCGCCGCGTTGGGCGTGGAAGTGCCCGACCGGCTGCGCCAGGAAGCGGTAGCGGCCTTCGAGGGCGGCACGGCCTTCCCGGTCATCCCCGAAATGGGCGCTTACTGGGGCCCGATGGATACGGCCCTCAAATCCGTCTTCGACGAGGGCGCCGACCCGGCCTTTGCGCTGGCGCAGGCGTACAACAGCATCACCGCCGCGGTGGCCGACATCCGGGGCGAAGCGCCTCCGGAACCGGAAGTTATCGGCACCGTCACCCTGTGGCACGCCCTCAAAGAGGGCGAAATCGAGGGCCTGAACGCGGCCATCTCTGCTTTCCAGGCGAAATACCCCGGTGTGCAGTTTGACGTCCTGTTCGTCCCCTTCGATGACTTGCGCGGCAAATTCGAGACCGCGGCGGCCACCGGCGGCGGCCCCTCCATGTTGATTGGCGCCGCCGACTGGGGCCCCGCCCTCTACGATGCCGAACTGACCGCCGACCTGACCCCCTCCATGAGCGCGGCCTTCCTCTCCGGCATCAACCAGGCTGCCCTGGCCTCCGTGCAGTACAAAGATGCCATCGTTGGCCTGCCTCTCGGCCTGAAGGGTGTGGTCATGTACCGCAACACCAGCATCGTTCCTGAAGCGGCTGCCGATTTCGAAGACCTGATTGCCAAGGCGCAGGCGGCCACCCAGGGCGATGTGGTCGGCGCAGACCTGGAACGCGGCTTCTTCTTCGCCGCTGCCCACCTGAACGCTCTCGGCGGCCAGTTGATGACCCCTGAGGGCGACCCGGCCTTCAACGATGAAAATGGCGTTGCCTGGCTGACGATGCTCAACCGCTTCAGCGAAGCCGGCCCTGCCGAGTACTACACCGACAACGACGTCAACCTGTTCAAGGCCGGCAAGGCGGGTATCATCATCGACGGGACCTGGAACCTGAGCGGCCTGGCCGAAGCCATCGGCGAGGACAATCTGGCGATTGACCCGTGGCCCCAGGGCATGAGCGGCTACGTCCAGAACGACAACATCTACCTGAGCGCCAACGCTGAGGGCAACGACAAAGAAGCCACCCTGGCTTTCATGAAGTTCCTGCTCTCCCCGGACGCCCAGAAGTTGCTGGCCGAGAACAACAGCGGTTTCATCCCCGCCGCGTTGGGCGTGGAAGTGCCCGACCGGTTGCGCCAGGAAGCGGTAGCGGCCTTCGAGGGCGGCACGGCCTTCCCGGTCATCCCCGAAATGGGCGCTTACTGGGGCCCGATGGATACGGCGCTCAAATCCGTCTTCGACGAGGGCGCCGACCCGGCTGAGGCCTTGCAGACCGCTTTCGACAGCATCACCGCTGCGATTGCCGACATCCGCGGCCAGTAAAAACCGGTTGCTTGCAGGGTGGGGCTCTCCCCGGAGGGCCTCACCCGTTTTTGTTTTCGCGGGTCAACGTGAAATAGTAGAGTGAGACAATCAGACCTCCGAGATTTTGCGGCTGCGATGCTCCTCCAGAGCGGCCTGTGCAGGCGATTTCGCTCCCCAGGACGGCTCTCGACGGAAATCTCGGAGGTCTTTACCCCGCTAATTCACGAGGAGAACCGCCTTTCTTCGTGTTTTTGACCCCTGGTGGTGTGCCTCTGCTTGCCTCTTTGCATCCTGCCCTCTTTGGGTTACACTCAAACAGCCTTCAGCGTTCAGCCTTCAGCAAATTGGGTTTCCAGTCGCCGAAGGGCGACTTCGCAAATGTTGCCGCGACTTCAGTCGCCAGCCCCTGACGCCTGACCCCCGCCCCCTGACCCTACCCCGGAGCAACGCCCATGACCATTCCTTTTCTCGGACGAAAGAAACGCAAACTGACCCCCGAGGAGCGCGCCCGCCTGTGGAAGGAAACCCGGCGCGCCTGGCTCTACATTGCCCCGGCGGGGGTGGTGATGCTCATCATCTCCTTCTTCCCGCAGGTCTTCCAGTTGTGGATGGCTTTCACCGACTACCGCATCAAGAACCTGCGCTTCAACCTGTTCGACTCCTCCACCTGGGAGAAGTACGCGCCTCCGTTTGTGGGGTTTGAGAACTTCGTCAAAATTCTCACCAGTTCGCTGGCGCTGGAAAACTACAACTTCGCCCGCCTGTTGACCTTCAACGTGGTGTGGACGGTCGCCAACGTCTTCTTTCACGTGGTCATCGGGGTGGCGATTGCGATGGCCCTCAACGAGAAATTCCTGATTGGCCGCCGGCTCTACCGCGCCCTCTTCGTCCTGCCGTGGGCGATTCCCGGCCTGATTACCGCCGTGGTGTGGCACAACATGTACGATGACCGCTTCGGAGCGGTCAATCAACTCCTGGCGGTGCTCAACCAGAACATCGGAACGCACTTCCCTACCGACATCAAATGGTTGATAGACCCCACCCCGCCCATCGGCGGGCCGCTCTCCTTCCTGCCGCTGGCCTTCTACGCCGTGCTGATAGCCAACATCTGGCTGGGATGGCCCTTCATGAGCGTGGTCGCCACCGGCGCGCTGCAATCTATCCCCGCCGAACTGTACGAAGCGGCGGCGATTGACGGGGCCAACGGCTGGCAGAAGTTCTGGAAAGTGACCGTGCCCCTCATCCGCCCGGCCATGGTGCCGGCCATCATGCTCGGAACCATCTGGACCTTCAACAATTTCAACGTCATCTACTTCATCAGCGGCGGCGGCCCCTTTGGACGCACCGAAATCCTGGTTACGCAGGCCTTCAAACTGGTCTATGAGCAACGCCTGTACGGGGTAGGGGCGGCCTTCAGCATCGTCGTCTTCTTCATCCTGCTCATCATCACCCTGATTCAGAACCGCCTGACGCGCGCCACGGAGGCCTACAATGCCTGAAAAACTCAAGTGGAAGGACATCTTCAAGCAGATTCTCCTCCAGATTTTCCTGCTGGCCGTCACCGCCACCGTCCTGTTCCCCATCCTGTGGGTTTTCTCGATTGCTCTCGACCCGCGCAACATCGACAAACCCCTGGAACTGGAACTCATCCCCCCCGGCGCGTCTTTTGCGGCTTTCCACCGCGTCCTCTTCGAGCCGTACAAACTGCTCTGCAAGAACCCCACCGACCTTTCCACCTGCATGACCTTCCCCCTGCTGCTCAAGAACAGCCTCTTCGTCTCGCTGGGGACGGCTCTCTTCACGGTCGTTTTGGGAGCGTCGGCGGCTTACGCCTTCTCGCGCTTCAAATTCATCGGGCGGGAAGCGGGGATGATTGGCTTCGTCGCCATGCTGATGCTGCCCGCCACCGGCACGATTGCGCCCCTCTACGTTCTGCTCAGCCAGATAAAATTGCCCGGCACGGGGGAAGCCCTGCGTACCACCCTCTTGGGATTGATGATTGCCTACACCGCCGGGGCCTTACCCTTCTCCATCTGGAATCTCAAGGGCTACTTCGACACTGTCCCCAAAGAGTTGGAGGAAGCCGCCCTGATTGACGGGGCGACCCCCACCCAGACCTTCCTGCGTATCGTCCTCCCGCTTTCCCTGCCGGCGCTGGCCGTCACCGTCCTGCTGGGCTTCATGAGCGGCTGGACGGAATTCGTCCTCGCCTGGCTGCTGCTGGAAAACCCCTCCCGCTTCACCCTCCCGATGGCGCTCCGCTCCATGCAGGGGCAGTTCTCCACCCCCTGGTCGGATTTCTTCGCCCTGGCGATTGTGATGAGCGCCCCGCCGGTGCTGCTTTTCTTCGCCTTGCAGCGCTACATCGTCTCCGGGCTGACCGTTGGCGGGGTGAAAGGTTAACGCGAAGCCCCCGGGATTCTGCCTTCCCTCTATTTGACGGATGCCCCCGCGGGCGGGTGCGTTCCCCCGAGATTCTCTTCGGGAACAGGCTCGCTTTGTGGGGGCTGCCGTTTCCCCTGAAGTTTCCTCCCCCTTTGGATTCCCCTTTATGGCCGCACCCGCCTGGATTCAAGACGCCGTTTTTTACCAGATTTTCCCCGACCGCTTTGCCAACGGGGAGCCAGCCAACGACCCGCCCAACGTCGAGCCGTGGGGCGCGCCGCCGACCCTGTGGGGCTTTCAGGGCGGCGATTTGCGCGGCGTGATGCAGCGCTTCGAGTACCTCCTGGATTTGGGGGTTACGGCTCTGTATTTCAACCCCATTTTTCTGTCCTCCTCCAACCATCGCTACAACACCTACGATTACTTCCGCATTGACCCCAAACTGGGGACTCTGGAGGATTTTCACGCCCTGCTCAACCTGGCGCACCGCCACGGCGTGCGGGTGCTGCTGGACGGCGTTTTCAACCATTGCGGGCGGGGTTTCTTCGCCTTCGCCGATGTGCTGGAAAACGGGGAGCATTCGCCGTATCGGGGGTGGTTCCACATTCACCGTTTCCCCGTGGATGCTTTCTCCCCCGGCAAGGCGCAGGATTACGAGGCTTGGTGGGGCTTCAAGTCGCTGCCGAAGTTCAATACTGCGACCCAGGCGGTGCGCGAGTACATTTTCTCCGTGGCGCGCTACTGGCTGGAGCAGGGCATCGATGGCTGGCGGCTGGATGTGCCCAACGGGATTGACGACGATGCCTTTTGGGCTGAGTTTCGGCGTATCGTGAAGCGGGTCAATCCCCGCGCCGCCCTGATTGGGGAAATCTGG
>DRKV01000276.1 GCA_011051635.1 Chloroflexota bacterium
ACTCAGGCGGGCAACCACCCCATCAATCAGGGGCAGCATGGCCGTGACCTCGCCTCCTTCCGCACGGACGGCCGCGGCGATGGCGGTCGCGCTGGCGCCCTGCACAATCCACGTTTGGGCGGGGCTGTCTGCTCCCCACACGGCACCCGCAGGGCCGAGAACACCTGCCACCAGCATCAATACAATGGAGAGGGTAAAGATACGCTGTACTTTTTGCATGAAGCACCTCCGGTAAATTTACTGCTGCGTATCCCGGCCAGGCATCCGGGGAGAGCATTAACCACAACAGGCCTGGAAGCGCCAGGCCTGACAGATACCCGCCACCCACCCCCAAGGACGAAAGAGGAGCGGCAATTTGCACTTCGGCAGCCTGGCTGTCTCGGAGAGACCATCGGCTTTGCGCCCCCGGCTCACGCCGGGTTTGCCTTTTCGGTGCAACGAGATTGCAATGTGATTAACCAACTCTATTGTAGCAGGTTTCCTCCTTGTGTCAATGGAAAATTGCAAAATTTACATAAATTCAACAGACTTTGCGGGGCGATGTGAGTCACTCTCGACCAACGGATGGACGAACAAAACACGCCATCAGATTTTTCTCACACGGAGCCGCAGAATTCCCTCGAAAAGCCATCATCAAGCACACTTGCCGGAGTGCGATTCGTGGTAAACTTAGGCCGTATGTCCTCCCGCCGAATGCCCCATTCGGCGAACAAAATACAGTTCATGTTACCTCTATCAGCGCCCCCGGCGCTGTTCGTATGTCTGTACCAGATTCGCAGAATGAGGCGGGCGCGTGAACACAACAAAATACAGTGGAACTTGCATTCGCCCTCCCACCTTGTAAGGGTGATGGTTCCCCGTGTGTATCCTCACTAATTCAGGAGGTTTTTTATGGCAACAAAAAAATGGGTTTACCTGTTCAATGAAGTGGACCAGGCCGAAGCCTACGCCGGTTCATGGGACGGCGTGCGCGGGCTGCTGGGCGGCAAGGGCGCCAACCTGGCCGAGATGACCCGCATCGGCGTGCCGGTTCCCCCCGGCTTTACCGTCACCACCGAAGCCTGCAACGCTTACCTGGCAAACAACAACCGGTTCCCCGAAGGATTGTGGGAGCAAGAACTGGAAGCGCTCAAAGCCGTCGAAGAGCAGACCGGCAAGAAATTCGGCGACCCCGCCAACCCGCTGCTGGTTTCCTGCCGCTCCGGGGCCAAGTTCTCCATGCCGGGCATGATGGACACGGTGCTCAACGTCGGGCTGACCGACGAGACCGCCAAAGGCATGATTGCGCTGACCGACGACCCGCGCTTCGTGTACGACTCCTACCGCCGCCTGATTCAGATGTTCGGCACGGTGGTGCTGGGGATTGACGACGAAGCCTTTGAAGGCCCGCTGGACGCATACAAGAAGGCCAAAGGCTACGAAGCCGATACCGACATGACCGCCGAGGACTGGAAGGCGCTCATCGAGGAGTTCAAGGCCGTTGTTAAAAAGGAAAAAGGCTTCGACTTCCCGCAAGACCCCATCGAGCAACTGCGCCTGGCTACCGAGGCCGTCTTCGGTTCGTGGAACAGCAAGCGCGCCATCGATTACCGCAACGCGGCCGGCATCGCCCACGACCTGGGCACCGCGGTCAACATCGTGACGATGGTCTTCGGCAATATGGGCTGGGACAGCGGCACCGGCGTGGCCTTCACCCGCAATCCCTCCACGGGCGAGAAGAAACTCTGGGGCGAGTACCTGCTCAACGCCCAGGGCGAAGACGTGGTGGCCGGCATCCGCACCCCCTCCCCCATCGAAAAGATGGCCGAGGAACTCCCCGAAGCCTACAAGCAGTTCGTGGAAATTACCAAGAAACTGGAGAAGCACTACCGCGAAATGCAGGACGTGGAATTCACCATTGAGCGCGGCCACCTGTGGATGCTGCAAACCCGCAACGGCAAGCGCACCGCCAAAGCGGCGGTCAAAATTGCGGTGGATATGACCGAAGAGGGCCTCATCAGCAAGGAAGAGGCCGTCCTGCGCGTCACCCCCGAACAGGTGGACACCCTCCTGCACCCCCAGTTCGACCCCGAAGCCAAGAAGAAGGCCGCCGCGGAAGGCAGCCTGATTGCCACCGGCGTAAACGCCTCCCCCGGCGCTGCCGTGGGCCGCGCCTACTTCGATGCCGACACCGCCGAGCGCATGGCCAACGAAGAAGGGCAGGATGTCATCATGGTGCGCCCCTTCACCAAGCCGGATGACGTCCACGGGATGATTGCCTCCAAAGGCATCCTGACCAGCGAGGGCGGAGCGACCTCCCACGCCGCGGTGGTCGCCCGTCAGTTCGGCATTCCCGCTGTAGTGGGCGCAGCGGACATCCAGATTGACCCCGAAGCCCGCTCCTTCACCGCCGGCGGCGTGACCGTCAAAGAAGGCGACTGGATTTCGGTGGACGGCACCACCGGCGAGGTCTTCGTCGGGCAGATTGCCTCCATCGCCCCCACGCTGGAAGAGCAGACCGAATTGATGACCCTGCTCACCTGGGCGGATGAGATTGCCGCCACGGACGGCATCCGCACCCTGGAGAACGGCGAGAAGGCCCCCGGCTTGCAGGTGTGGGCCAACGCCGACTACCCCGCCGACGCCCGCCGCGCCCGCT
>DRKV01000277.1 GCA_011051635.1 Chloroflexota bacterium
CCGACGGTGGAACTTCCGGGGCCGGAGTTGCCCGCCGCAAAGACGAAGAGAAATTCCTGGTTACCGGTAGAGTCATCGAAATCAGCGTCACGCGTGGCTGCATCGTAAGCCTGCGAGGACGAATCGTAGGAACCGGCACAACCGCCGCATCCCCACGAGTTGCTGCTAATCCGCGCCCCGGAGGCATAACTTTGCATGATGACTCCCTGGTCGGTGCCGCCGCAGCCGGAAACATCATAGCCACTGGAGCCAAAGATGCGCGTTCCCGCCATACGCCCGTAAGGGCTGAGTCCCAGACCGCGCAGGAAGCCATTCGGGTCCTGGAAAGGAAAGCCGGAATGGGAATCATAACTCCCCACGATGCTGGTATTGATGTGTCCATGCCCGTCGGGGCCTCCGCCATCGGCATCCGAGGTACAGTTGCCCACAAACGCCAGGCGAGTGGGATTGCTGGCACTGCCTAACTGATGGAAAGTGGGGTCGCCGGAATTGACCGTTCCATTGCCGATACCGTCGTCCGTGATGTCCACTATCGGATAATCGGCAGGGCTTTGACTGAAGCCGAGGCTATCCAGCCAGGGCAAATACCCGGGAGCATCGGGGCCGCTTTGGTCGGCGTTGAAGTGCCCGGCCAAAATCTGGGCCTGGACTTCATCGAGCAATTCGCGGGGCAGACGCTCCTCCACCCAGGTGACATCCGGGAGGGCAGCCAGAGTTTGCAAATCTTTGGCGTACACGTCCAGGCGGATATTTTCATAATCCAGGACCGGAGCCCAGCCGGAAAGAGTACGCACAGCCAATTTTTCGACCAGAGTTTCGGTAGCCGCTACCCCCGGATGGCGATACACTTGCACAAGGACGGGGACGACTTCATTGGCATCTGTGCTTGCCGCCAGCACCCGATTCCGAATGGTGGGAGCCAGTTTGAAGTAGGGCTGATAGGGGGCGCTGTACTGCATGAACTCTTTGTCGGCGGCCCAACTATCCAGTTTGTCACGGGCTGCATCATCGGCCCACACCAGATAAGCGTTGTTGGCGATGTAGTGAATGGGAACAGCCCCCGCAGCGCGCACCTGCTTCAGCCAATCGTCTTTGACAGGGCCGACAAATTGAACCAGGTGTAAGGCCTCACCGGAGGGAGATTCCACTTTCAAAGCCTGAGGGATGTTCAACTCTTCCCGCTGGGTATCGAAGGGATAGGCATCAATCAGAATGCGGTCCATCTCATCCGTTACCCGTGCCGTTGCCGGCAAGGAAGCGAGTGCTTCCCCTTCTACGCGGTACAGAGCGAAGGAACCATAATCCTGCCACAATGCCACCCCCGGTTGATTGTGCAACACGCCGGGAGGCGCAACAACCTTGTGATAGGTTGGCACACCTGGCTGTCCTGCAAAAACCGTGGACAGGTTGCCGAACACCATACTGACCAGCGCCAACACTGACAACACCCCCCCTACAGAACGAACCACAACACGTTTCACTGAGAAACCTCCTTTTAGGGAAAAAAAGAAAAACAACCCTATCCTCACGAGGACAGGAACAATACAACCACAGGTTGCCCCTGCAAGATGAACAACCCGTCAACCAACCACAGATTTGACGACGCCAGTGTTCTCACCTGGAAATCGGCGATTGTAAAAGAGAAGATGCCCGCTGCAAGATGGCGTCCATCATGGAGGGGGTCAGCCGTCCCGTAAAGGTGTTTTGCTGACTGGGATGATAGCAGCCCATCAGAACGTAATCTCCCAAAGGGACTTCTGTCCCATGCGCGAATCTCGGTTTGGGGCGGGGCAGCGTTCCCCCCAGGTTCCGCAAGGCCCGCAAGGTGTAATCGAAAGCGATTCCCCCCAGCGCCAGAATAACGCGTACCTCAGGCAGGAGTTGAAGTTCGGCTTGCAGGTAGGGCAGGCAGTTCGCCAGTTCCGCCGCCGTCGGGCGGTTCTTGGGCGGAGCGCAACGCGCCGCGGCAGTGATGTAGGCGTCCCGCAGGGTCAGCCCGTCCCCCCGATGGACGGATTCGGGCTGGCTGGCAAAGCCTGCCCGGTACAGGGCGGCATACAGAAAATCGCCGGAGCGGTCGCCGGTGAACATGCGCCCCGTGCGGTTGGCCCCGTGCGCCCCGGGGGCCAAACCGACAAGGAGTAGCCGGGCCTGCGGGTCGCCGAAACCGGGGACGGGTTTACCCCAGTATTCCTGGTCGGCGTAAGCACGGCGCTTGGTGTGTGCTACCTCGGCGCGGTAAGCCGTCAGGCGCGGGCAGCGCGTGCAGGCAATGATGGAAGCGTTCAGCGCGTCGAGAGAGGGCATGGGGCACGTATCAAGTATCACGTATCACGTGTCAAGTATCGCGTGCGGGGTGCAGGGTTCAGAAATTCTACCAAATTGCGGAGATTTCAGGGTATACTTCAGCGTTAGATAATCGCCTCACCGCCGTTCATCATTCTGCATTCATCATTCTGCATTCCTCATTCGCACTCCCCATGCTCCTCTACCTCCTCCAGGGCTTCAGCCTCGGATTACCGGCAGCCTTCATGCCCGGCCCGCTGCAGGCCTATCTCTTCTCGCAGACGATGAAGAACGGCTGGCGGCGCACCCTCCCGGCGGCGCTGGCCCCCCTGCTCAGCGACGTGCCGGTCATCACCCTGACCCTGCTGGTGACGGCGCAACTGCCGCCCGCCGCGCTGCGTCTCGTGCAAATCGCCGGCGGATTGTTCCTGTTCTACCTGGCCTGGGGCGCGTTCCAGACCTGGCGCACGTACCGGCCTCAGGCAATCGCGCCCGACGCCGGGCGGCAAAGCGTATGGCAGGCCGCCTTGACCAATCTGCTCAACCCCAATCCCTACCTGTTTTGGGGGCTGGTGGGCGTCAACATCCTGCGCGCGGCCTGGGAGCAGGCTCCCGCGTCGGCGCTGGCCTTCCTGGGCGGCTTCTACGCCCTGCTGCTGGGCGGCAACGCCCTGACAATCTTCCTCTTCGGCACGGCCCGCGACGCCCTCCCGCGCCTCAACCGCTCCCTGATTGGCCTCTCCGCCCTGGCCCTGGCCGTCCTGGGGGTATATCAGGTAGTCGGGTAGTCGCTTGGTCAGGTAGTCGCTTGGTCAGGTAGTCGCTTGGTCGGGTAGTCGGGTAGTCAGATAGTCGGGTGGTCAGGTGGTCAGATAGTCGGGTAGTCGGGTGGTCGGGTAGTCGGGTAGTCGGGTAGTCCGTTGCAAACTTGCCCACATGCCCACTTTCATACTTTCATACTTGCAAACTTGCATACTTTCCCACTTTCATACTTGCAAACTTTCATACTTTCACACTTTCCCACCTCCCCCTCCTCCATGCCTCTGAAACGCATCTTCCGTACCTGGTGGCCGCTGGCCGCCTCCTGGCTGCTGATGGGAACCGAACTGCCCATCCTGAGCGCGGTTGTGGCGCGCATGCCCAACCCCAAAATCAACCTGGCGGCCTACGGAGGGGTGGTTTTCCCCGTGGCGCTCATCATCGAGTCGCCGGTCATCATGCTCCTGGCCGCCAGCACCGCCCTGAGCAAGGACGATGTTTCGTACCGTAAACTGCGCCGCTTCATGCTCGTTTCGGGCGTGCTGCTCACTCTCCTGCACGTCCTGCTGGCCTTCACCCCGCTCTACGACCTGGTGATTGTGCGCCTGCTCGACCCTCCGGCGGAAATCGTCGCTTCGGCGCGGGTCGGCCTGATGCTGATGACCCCCTGGACGGGGGCGATTGCCTACCGCCGCTTCCAGCAGGGGGTGATGATTCGCTTCGGGCGTTCCGACGTGGTCGGGACGGGGACGCTGGTGCGCCTGGCCGCCGACATCGGGGCCTTGTTGCTGGGCTACCACCTGCGCGCCTGGGTCCCCGGCATCGTAGCCGCTACCCTGGCGGTCAGCGCGGGGGTGCTCAGCGAGGCGGTTTACGCCGGGGTGCGCGTCCGTCCCATCCTGCACGGCCCAATGCGGGATGCCCCGCCCGCCGAAAACCTCACCCGCCGCGCCTTCGCCGCCTTCTACGCCCCGCTGGTGTTGACCTCCCTGCTGGGCATGTTGTGGCAACCGCTGGGCAGCGCCGCCCTCAGCCGCATGCCGCAGGCCCTCGATTCGCTGGCCGCCTGGCCGGTGGTCTCCGGGCTGGTCTTCATGCTCCGCAGCGGGGGGATGGCTTACAACGAAGTCGTGGTCGCTCTCCTGGACGAGAAAGGCTCCTCCCCCACCCTGCGGCGCTTCGCCTTCCTGCTCTCGGCCCTGCTCAGCGGGCTGCACCTGCTGATTGCTCTCACCCCGCTATCCCTGCTGTGGTTCGGGCGCGTCTCGGCCCTGCCGCCGGAACTGGTCTCGCTGGCGCGGCCGGCATTCGCTCTGGCGCTGCTCATGCCGGCCCTCAACGTCCTCCAATCCTGGTATCAGGGGGCGATTCTCTTCGGGCACAAGACCCGCGGCATTCCCGAATCGGTAGCCATCTTTCTGGCCATCTTCCTGGCGGGGCTGGGAGCGGGTATCTGGTGGGAGCGCGTTACCGGTCTGTACGTGGCGGTGGCAGCCCTCACCCTGGCGATGGGCGCACAGACCCTGTGGCTGCGCCGCCGCGCCGCCCCCGTCCTGGCGCAGGTCGCCGCAAGAGATACGGCGTAAGATTCCGCCCCCCGTTCCCATCTGAAAGGGCGAGGCTATCAGGTCTCGCCCTTTTTTCTGTCACGAGACGGTATGCCATGACCTTACGCACTTTTTTGTGGATAGCGCTGGCCGCGGCTGCGCTGCTTTTGAGCGCCTGCGCGCCCCAGGATACAGCAGCCCCTTCGGGGGAGGCCGTTGACGGGCGGCCAGCGGGGGAGCAGACCTCCCTTCCGGCGGGCGCGCCCACCCAAAGGGAGTCAGCCCCCGCGGAATCTCCGGGTCCCCCTCCCACCCCCAAATCCGCGCTGGACCCCAACGAGCAGCCTCCCCCCGGGGCTTCTTCCGAATTCGCTACCGATTTCAGCCTCCACAGCGTGCCGTACCGCGAGATTCTCTCCGGCGGCCCGCCCAAAGACGGCATCCCGGCAATCGACGACCCCAAATTCGTCCCAGTGGAGCAGGCCGACGCCTGGCTGGAAGACCGCGAGCCGGTCATCTTCCTCCAGGTGGGGGAGGAGGCCCGCGCTTACCCCATCCAGATTTTCATGTGGCACGAGATTGTCAACGACACGGTGAACGGCGTGCCCGTAGTGCTCACGTTTTGCCCGCTGTGCAACACGGCGATTGCTTTCGAGCGCACCGTGGACGGGCAGGTGCTGGATTTCGGCACCACCGGCAGGCTGCGCTTCAGCAATCTGGTGATGTACGACCGGCAGACCGAATCGTGGTGGCAGCAGGCCACCGGCGAGGCCATCGTCGGGGCGTTGACCGGGACGCGCCTCACGCCGCTGCCCGCGGCCATCATCGCCTGGGACGAGTTCAAGCAGACTCACCCGCAGGGGCAGGTGCTCTCCCGCGATACGGGTTTTACCCGCGCCTACGGGCGCAACCCCTACGCCGGCTACGACGACATCGCCAACACCCCCTTCCTGTACCGCGGCCCGCAGACTCCCGGCGAACTGCCGCCCATGGCCCGCGTCCTGACGATAGACCTGAACGGGGAGGCCGCGGCTTACCCCTACGAGACCCTGGCGCAGGTCGGGGCGGTCAACGATACGGTGGGCGGCGAGGCGGTGGTGGTCTTCTGGCAGGCGGGCACGGCCTCGGCGCTGGACAGCGGTTCGGTGGCCGGAGGGCGCGACGTGGGCAGTGCGGCGGCCTACCGCCGCACCGTCGCGGGGCAAACGCTGACCTTCTCGCCGGGCGGAGAGAGCGCTTTCACGGACGCCGAAACCGGCAGCACCTGGGACATCATCGGCAGGGCGCTGGACGGCCCCCTGGCCGGGACGCAACTGGAGCCGGTGGTGAGCATCAATCACTTCTGGTTCTCGTGGGCCGCCTTCCGCCCCGAGACGCGGGTTTACACCGCGCCGTAGCGGCGCTGACCGGAAAGGAGATGCCGCTGATGCGCCAAAGAACCGGCTGGAATCCAATCTGAAAGAGAAAATTTCATGCCCCCCCATCAACCGCAAAACCGCCCTGGCAGGCATCAGCCAACTCGCCAACGAGGGGCGCAAAGACCTGCCGGGTGCCGACCTGGAAGCGTTGGGGGACATCGAGGCCGCGCCTGCTACCGTTTTCCCTGCGGAGGAGGTTTCTGTGGTGCTGGAACACGCTTGCAAGCGTGTGTTTGGGGAGCAGGTTCCGGGAAAAATCAATCCCTCGGTTATACGCACTCCAGACGCGGACACCGTATAGCACCGTTCTTCTTCCAAAGACATCTCGGATACGACAGGAAGGCCAATTCCGGATTGCGACATCGCAACCCGGAATTGCGGGGAAAGACATCCGCGGCTTCGACACAAGGTGCACTGCACGGGAGCACGCCGGTCACGTCTCGGAGGTTTCGCCAGCCCCGCCCCACTTTCTCGCGAGAGGTTCCCTATTTCCCGGCAGCATCCCGCGAGAGACAGCGCGCCTGGACTTACCCAACCACAGGTTCAATTGCCACCCGAAGAAATCAGCCACGCCTTTACTGCCGCATCGAGTTCTTCCAGGCTCATCCCGAAGTACTCCTGCACGAGGGCGGGAGTCTTCTCTTGCGCCATCTCGCTCATATGGACATCCGCCATCAAACCTGCAAACATGCCCGAAAATTTCTCGGCCAATTCCGCATCGGGAACCGTCGCATAGGCCCGGTAGAACGCCATGACCTTCTCCTCCCCGTAATTCTGCACCAGGTAGGTGATGACCGCTCCTGAATACAAATACTCATAGCCCACGGTCTCGCCGAAAACATCGTGTTCACCCAGGCTGGTGGCTGCGGTGAGGTCGGTCAACGAGAGGCGGTCGAGATACCCCTCTCCGGTCAGGATTTTGAGCCGCTCTGGCGGGGCCTGGTTTGCGTAGTACACAGCCAAGCCCTCGCTGAGCCAGGGCGGAATGAAAGGGCGCGATTCTTTGGAGAGAGCCAGATGCACCATCTCGTGAGTGATGGTCACGGCGCGTTCGTCCGCTTCCATCTCGTCGGCGTGTCTGGCAAAAGCCTCGCCGTTGATGAAAAAGGCCCGGCTGTTGACATGCACTTTGTTCTCCTCAAAACTGTACTGGGCCACGGCCAAACCCAGCACCCGCGTGCCGTTTCGCCCGGTCAAGTCGTGCAGGCCTTCGTCGGGGGCGGTAAAGAAGACAACGTTCACAGGTTCCAGAGGCAATCCTCTCTGCTCCAGGACATCGTAGGCAGATTCCAATTCGTCGGACAGGGTAGCAGTGGAGGCTTCCGTATCGGGACGGGTAAAGATGAGGAAATGCGGGGAACGATTCATCACGACATCTCCCAAGAACCAGAACGGCGTGAAATCGCCATCCCTGACGACGGTAATCTGCCAGGAATCGCCCTCTTTGACAAAATCATAGTTGGCTGTGTAGCGGAAATCGTTGTCCTCGGGAACGCCTTCCAGGGTGTAGCGGCCCCAGACGCCGACGTGGTTCATCTCGCCCCTGTCCGCATCTCTCAGGCTCTCTCCGGGGTCCAACTCCAGAACGTAACTGCTGAACGGAATTTGCTGCATTCGCCGGAAAATGACCCCCTGCACCTCCCGCAACTCGGGAGCAAACGGCGCGAGATAGGCTTCTTCGTCCCCGTCCAGGATGGCATGTGCCTGTTGCACCAGCATTCGATTGATGGATTGATAGGCGCGTTGGGAAGGCTTGGGCGTGGCTGTTGGCGGAGGCGGCCCGCCCGAGAGAGATGTAACGGCAGCCGACACCAGCCCGGTCTGGTCGAAGGTCAGGGTGACCGCAGGGTAGTAACGAAAGGCAAAGCGCAGTACACCCGGCGAGGCGGGCAGAGGGAAGGTGATGGTTCCCTCGTTCGCCTGCCCCGGCTGCCAACCGTCGGGCGGGGCGATGCCCGCGGCGAGGTTCTCACTGACGAACACGGGGACGTACTGGCCGCGGTCGGCATCAATAAGCCAGGCATCGCTCATACCGTTGGGACCCGATATGTCATATCCCCGGCGGTCCATGTTAACGAAGGCCACATGGAAAGTAACCTCGCTTGCCGCCACATCCACGCTATCCACCCGCAAAGCGACGGGCTGCAGAGCGCTTGCGTTGGAATGCAAGGTCTGTCCTATCGCGTAACTGCCCGGAGGCAGGGAGACCAACGGCGGCTCCATCTCGCGCTCCAGCCGAAATTCAACAGGCTCGAACTCGGGGAAATGGAGCGTGTAGGGTTCTCGCCCCTCGGGCACGGGGAAGAGAAGATTGCCGGCCACGCCGCCGCCGGGCAGAAAACTGAGGCCTTCAGGATTAAACGCGATAAGGTTCTGGTCGCCATCCGATAACGCATACTCGTTGCCCGAAGAGTCCGTCAGGTGGATATCCCGAGACGACGCCCCTCCCAGAATGGACATTTCCGAGTCGCCTTCGTATTCGAAGGCAATCCGCAGCAACAACCCATCATCGGTGCGCTGCACCCGCAACAAGTGAAGGGTCAACACTCCCAGAACACCGTTGTCGCTGTGTGCGGTAACGTCAACTGCGTACCACTGGCCTTTGTTCCCCAAAACCACGGGCGTTTCGGTCGGGCGAGAGACGGCCGTAGCCGCGCCCGCGGTCTGAGAAGTATCTTCTCCTCCGGGGATGTTCACATCAGGAATAAGGGGCTGGGGAATTCCGGTCGAAGGGGTTTGTTCCGGCGCGAAAGGAGCGTCACCGCACGCGCTCAACCCCAAGACCATCAGAGCAGACAATACCAGCCCGGAGAACCAGAGAAGCAAGTTTCTCATTTTCACACTTCCACTTCAGGATAAACGCCTCCACAACCATGCCCCGTCAGGCCGCGAGAACGATGCGATATGGGACGCCAATTACAGGTTTTGGCTCCGGTTGTCTTTTTCCCCGCCCTTCCGCTACTTCAGGCGCACGACGACGCGCCCCTCCCGCCACAATTCCTCCAGTTGGTAATATGCTCGCTGGTCGGGGGAGAAAGTATGCACAACCACATCCCCACAATCCACCAGCACCCAGCCATCCTGAGGTTTGCCTTCCACCCGCGAGGCCACCTGCCAGGATTGATGGGCCATCTCCCGCACGGCCTCTACCAGGGCCTGCACGGTGCGGTTGCTGCTGCCGGAACAAATCACAAAATAGTCGGTAAACGGAGAAAGGGCGCGGACATCCAGCAACAGGATGTCTTCGCCCTTTTTCTCTTCCAAAACATCCACAATGTCTTTCGCAAACTGCAAAGTATCCAGAGCGTACCTCCTTGAGAATGAGAGTGCTTTATGCTGTCCTCTCCGCCAGCGGAGCGGAGAACAAACGCGTGTAGACCGCCCCCGCGGGGCGTAAATCGCTGCGAAACAGGTGTACGGCTTCGACCTCCGAGACGCCTAAAAAGCCCAGTTTGTACTCCCGCAGCAAGCGCGCCACCTGGCGCACCTCCCTGGCGGTGGCGCTGCGGGAAACGCGTCCCAGGGTGAGATGCGGATTGAAAGGACGTTTCTCGCGGGCGTAACCCAGGCGCTCCACGCGGGACTCAATCCCGCGCTGCAAGGCCATGAGCACATCCGGGGCTTCCACGCCTACCCACAAGACCCGCGGTTGATTCTCCGAAGGGAACGCGCCCAGCCCTCCCACGCTGAGCGCAAATGCGGAGCGGCCAAGCGCCTCGGCACGCAGGGCGTCTTCCAGCAAAGGCAGGTTGTGTACCGAAACGTCTCCGAGGAATTTCAAAGTCAGGTGGATATTCTCCGCCGGCACCCAGCGCACGATACGGCCATCCACTTGCTGGCGCAGTTCCGCCAACACCTGAGCCAACCGTTCCGTGATTTCCGACTCCAGGTCAACCGCCACAAAGGCCCGTACAACGCTCATCCGGTCTTTCTGTCTCCTTCGGCCCGACGGGCCTCCACTGCGCTATCCACGGCAGCGCGCAGTTCATCGAAACCCACCGGCTTGGTGAGATACAACGTAGCGCCCGCCTCCAGCCCTTTGCGGATGTCGAGAGGCATGCTCTTTGCCGAGACCACTATCACAGGAATATCCTGTAAATCCGGCTCGCGGCGCATGTAGCGCAACACATCCAAACCGGAGATGTCCGGCATCATCAAGTCCAAAATAACGGCCTGAGGCTTCTTGTGCGAGATGACATCTATGCCGCGCGTTCCCCCCTGGCACTTGATTACCTCATAGCCGCTCAAGCGCATCATCTCCGAGAACATCTCGGCCATATCCGGCTCATCTTCTACAATCACAATCAAGGGCTTTTCCGGGCGGGTATCGTTCATTGTTGCTTTTTCTCAGCCTCAACTTTCGGAGCGCGGCGGTAACCTTCATGTTTGCCTTCCAGCCACTCTCGCACCTGCAAGGCCAACTCGTCCATCTAGATGCTGCCGGGATGCTTCAGAACCCAATCC
>DRKV01000278.1 GCA_011051635.1 Chloroflexota bacterium
ATAGGCGTTGGCGAAGATGCTCAACTGACCACTGTCCACGATGCCCTTGACCTTCTTCTGGACATCGGCGAAGTATCCCGTGGAGGAGTGCGGCCAGTTGGAGATGGACTGGGCAATCCGGGAGGTCTCCGCCGGGTCGGCGTTGAGGGCGTCCACGATGTCCACCCAATCCAGGGCGTGGAGGTGGTAGAAGTGCATCACGTGGTCGTGGACGAACTGCTGGGCAATCATGATGTTGCGAATCAGATTGGCGTTCTTGGGAATGCGGATATCCAGCGCGTCTTCCACCGCCCGGATGGAGGCGAAGGAGTGGACGGTGGTGCATACCCCGCAGGAACGCTGGGCAAAGGCCCAGGCTTCGCGGGGGTCGCGTCCCCGCAGGATGATTTCGATGCCCCGCACCATCGTGCCGGAACTGTACGCTTTGCGGATGACGTTGCTCTCATCCACTTCGGCCTCGATACGCAGATGGCCCTCGATGCGGGTGATGGGGTCAACAACAATTCGTTGTGCCATTTTTCATTCTCCTCGTTACTCAATCATGGCCTCGGCGACCATCTCGACCAGGCCCTTGACCTCGCCCTGGATGCGGAAGTGTTCAAAACCCTCCTTGAACTGCAAACGGCAGTTGCTGCACGACATCACCACGTCGGTGGCATCTACCTCGCGCATCTGGGCGGCCTTCAGGCTGAAGGCTTCCATGCGCAGGTCGTAGGCTTCGGGAATAGCGCGCACCCCACCGCCGCCCCCGCAACAAAAGGATTGCTCGCGGTTGAGGTTCATCTCCACGAAACTGCTGGGGGCGATGAGGTTGAGAATCTCGCGGGGGGAGTCGAAGTTGCCGCCGATGCGCTGGATTTTGCAGGCATCGTGGTAGGTGATGCGATGTTCGTTGTCGAAGTAACCCTTCCTCAGTTTCAGGCGTCCCTGGCGGACGAAATCGCCCATCAATTCGGTGATGTGGACGACATCGAAGGGCAAAGTTTCGCCGAACAAGTTGTGCGCCGCCTGCCGCAAGGTGACATAGCCGTGCCCGCACTCGGTGACGATGATGCGTTTGACGCCCAGTTCGTGGGCAACTTTGACGATGCGCTCGGCCAGTTTCTTTTGTACCGCCCCGTCTCCGATGACGGTTCCCATGTTGAAGGCGTCGCGGGCGCGCAGGCTGAGGGTCCATTTTTCGCCCGCGGCGTTCATGATGCGGGCAATATGCACCAGGTTGTTGCGGAAACTGTTGAGTTCCAGCATGGTGAAGACCACCAGCGAATCGGCCCCCTTGACATCCATCGGCAGGGATTTGCCGAGTTGTTCCTCTCCCCATTTGAACCAGGCGGCCCATTTGGCCTCGTCGGAACCATCCGGGCTGCCTTTCTCCAGTTGGTTTTTGGTCATCGCCATCAGTTTGGGCGGGGTAGCGTGGGCAGCGGTCAGTCCGGCACGCACCTTGCCAATCAGCCCAGCGATGTCAATTCCCATCGGGCAGACGAAGGAACAGCGCTTGCAAACCGTGCAGGCCTGAAAATCAAGCACAGCCCAGTGGGCGATGTCCTCGGTGTCAATCCGCTTGTCCAGGCCAATGGCGGTCTTCAGTTTGCCCAGGATGGTGTAGTTTTGTTCGTAAGCGCGGCGCAGCAACTCAACTTTCCAGATGGGCGTGTACTCCGGGTTGCCTGTGGAGATGTAGAAGTGACAGGCATCGGCACACAGGCCGCAGCGGGTGCAGGCTTCCAGTTGAGAGGCAACTTCCGCGCCGACGTTCTTCACGAAGAAGTTCAACGCTTGTTGGTCAATAATCTCCGTTGCACTCATTTTACGCTCCTTTTGGAGTCTCGGTTTCCAGCGCGGCGGCTACCACTTCGGTGATACCGCGCACGTCAATGTCCATATCGTAGTATTTGCTGCCATCCAGGAATTGCAGACGGCAGGTGCTGCAAGCCGTCACCACGGCATCGGGGGAGATGCGCTCCAATTGTTCCACTTTGGGCAGAAAAGCCTTCATGCGGATTTCATCCGCCTCCGGGCTGGCGAGCACTCCGCCGCCGCCCCCGCAGCACCATTGGGCTTCCCGGTTGGGGGTCATCTCCACAAAGGTTTCGGGGGCCACCAGATGAAGGATTTCCCGCGGCTGCTCAATCAACCCGCCCAGGCGCTGCAACTTGCATGCATCGTGGAAGGTGATGCGCTGCCCGGCGAAGGCATCGGGGCGCAGGCGGATGCGCCCTTCCCGCAGAAAGCGCACGATGGTTTCCAGGATGTTCTCCACTTCGAAGGGCAGCGGCAGGCCGTAGAGCCGGGATGCGATGCGCCGGACGGTATCGTAGGCGTGGCCGCACTCCGTCAGGATGATGCGTTTGACGCCCAGTTCCAGGGCGGCCTCGGTGAGGCGGCGCACAAATTCGGTTTGCTCTTCGGTATCGCCGGAGAAAGTGGCGAAGTTGACCGATTCGCGCCCCGTGCTGCTCAAGGTCCAGGATTCGCCCGCGGCCTCCATCACCTTCGCCATCGCGGCCAGGTTGCCGGGGAACTTTATCAATTCGATGGAGGTGAAAGCCACCAGCGAGTCCACTTCGGGCACGTCCAGAGGGAGGTCCACGCCTTCTTCCTGGCGCAGCCAATCCAGGCGGTTCTCGAAGAGGGTGCGGGTCACTCCCAGGGGGCTGCCCGTGGCATCCTGCCTGCGGACGGCATCCGCCAGGGAATGAGGGGTCATTCCGGCGGCAGCCAATCCTTCACGGGTCAACTGGATGAGCGCCCCCAGGTCAATCCCCATGGGACAGGCCAGGGAACAGCGATTGCAGACCGTACAGGTGAAGTAGGCTTCCGAAACCCAGTCCGACACTTCCTGGGCGGAGGAGCCGCCCTTGTCGAACAGGGAACGCAGCCAGCCGAAGGCGGTGAGGTTTTCCTGCACCGCACGGCGCAGCGGCTCTATTTTGCGGATGGGCGTGTGCGTGGCATCACCCGTCCCCAGGTAGAAGGGGCAGGCTTCGGCGCAAATGCCGCAACGCGCACAGACATCCAATTGAGCAACGAGCCATCCATCGGCATGTTGCAGGTAGTACTGTGCGAGTTTCCGGTCTGCATCCATAAAGAGAATTTTTTAAGGTTCTACACCCAGGCGGCCAAACTTGGCTCCGTGCATGGTGCGGGTGATGAAATAGGTCATGAAGTGAGAGATGCGGCTAAAGGGTATCCAGATGAGAAGCCAATCCACGGTGAACATATGGATGGCGAAAATCGTCTGATACGGCATCCCAAAGAGATGATGGTACAGCACCCATCCGCTCAGGAGGGGCAAGAAGACCACAATCCAATTCAGCCACTCTCCCAGGCCGGTCAACATGCGTCCCACCGGGCTGACGATGCGGTTCGAGAGCAGGATAATCATCCCAATCATGGACATGGCGGCGAAACCGTCAATGAAGGGGGTCGGCAGGGTAGGCCAGCCGAAACCCAGGACGCTGCGCCAGGCTTCCATGTGCGGCGTGCTCAGGAAAATGACCACGAACAGCCCCAAATGGAACATGCCCCCGGCGATGTAGGTCAACGGGCGGTGGCGGGTTCCGGGGAACTTGGGCGGGAGGAAGGGCAGGAAACCCAGCCCTTTGACGTAGGTTTTAACCACGCCGGCCGCGGCGCTGCCGCGAGGCGGGGAATAATCTTTCTTCCACCCCATCAGGACGATGCGCAGGAAGCGGTACACCATTCCCAGAATGAAGACCAGCAGGGCAATCTGGAACATGGGGCCGCGGAAAAATTCCAGCCAATCCATCTCATGCCTCCTTTTTCTTTTGCGCCTTGAATTCTTCGGCGGCTTTTTGCTTGATTTTCCTGGCGTACAGGGCGCTGCCTACCGCCAGCGCTGCTCCCCCCAGGGAGGCAAAACCGGCCTGCGCCCCGCGGGCGGCTTCTGCTCCCGGAGGGGCGGCCAGCGATTTGTAGAATCCGCCGCCATCCCAGAAGTCCGGTTCGGTGCATCCCAGGCAGGGGTGGTTGGACTGGACGGGGAAACTGACCCCCTCATTCCATTTGATGGTCGCGCAGGCGCTGTAGGTGGTCGGCCCTTTGCAGCCCAGTTTGTAAAGGCACCATCCCGCCTTGGCGCCCTTGTCGTCGTAGGATTCGGCGAACTGCCCCCGCTCGTAGAAGGGGCGGCGCGGGCAGCGGTCGTGGACGGTCTGCCCGTAGAAGGCTTTCGGACGCCCCAGCGCATCCAGTTCAGGGATTTCGCCCAGAAGGACGACGTGAGCAATCGTGTTGGTAATCACCTCCGGGATGGGCGGGCAGCCGGGCACGTGGATGATGGGTTTGTCCTTGACGAGTTCGTGGACGCCCACCGCTCCGGTCGGGTTGGGGTTGGCGTGGGGCAGGCCGCCGAAGGAAGCACAGGTCCCCACGGAGATAATCGCCATCGCTTTGGAGGCCGCCTCTTCGAGCAGGTCAATCGCGCTGCGCCCGCCGATGGTGCAGTACACGCCATTGTCTCTGGTCGGGATGCTTCCCTCGACGACCAGCACGAATTGCCCCTCATACTCGTCCATGACGCGTTCTTTATTCTCTTCGGCCTGCTTGCCTGCCGCGGCGAAGAGGGTTTCGTGGTAATCCACGGAAATATCGTTGAAGAGAAGTTTGGTCAAATAGGGGTCATGGGAACGCGTCAGGGCCTCGGAACAACCGGCGCAGTCCTGAAACTCCAGCCAGATGACCGGCAGCCGGGGCTTGTTCTCCATGGCATGGACGACCTTCGGTAACTGGCTGTACTCCAGACCCAGGGCAGCAGTCATCAGGGTCGCCAGTTTCAGAAAGTCACGGCGGCTCAAGCCGCGCTCCACCATGCTTTCATAAATCGTTTTTTCGGTCATAGCACTTCATCTCCTTCATGGCAAGGTTTGTGCAATGTGCCTGGAGCGACAAGTACCGCTGTCCTCCGGCTGTTCGCTTGGGGGGCAGGCAACCTGCCGAACAGGATATTGTGTTCATCTTCTCCCAGGGCACCTCCGTGGAATGACGTTGCTTTGTCCGAGCCGCGCCTCCACGCGGCGCGCGCCGGCGCTCGTTATGGTTAAGCCTACGCCTTTCGGGATGGAGATGCTACCCCCAAACGGGTGTTTTACTTCCCCCATTCGGTGGGGAGGAACAGGTCTCGGCCTGCTCCTCCCCACCGAGAACTGCTTCCCTGCCTAAATCAACCCCCGCCGGACAGCCCGCGTGACGGCCTCCACGCGGTTGCGGGCATCCAGTTTCCCCATGATGTTACGCACATAATCCTTTACCGTGGCCGCGCTCAGAAAGAGGGCGCTGGCAATCTCGGCATTCGTCATCCCCTGGGCCATCAGGCGTAAGATTTCCACTTCACGGGGCGAGAGGAGGGTATCCGCTTCGTCGGGAGGATGCTCGACGGCGTATTCCGCTAGGGAGCGCGTCACCCGCGGGTCGAAGGCCATCTCGCCGCGCAGCACCTGCCGTACCCGCGAGACGAGGTCCATCTGCTCGGCATCTTTGAGCAGGTAGCCTTTGGCTCCCGCCTGCAGGGCCTGATGGACGAGGTTGCTGTCCATGAAGGCGGTCAGCACGATGACGCGGGTGGCCGGGCTGACCCCGGCGGCGTAGCGGCATACGTCCAGGCCGGTGGTCTCGTCCAGGCGGATATCCACCAGGGCTACATCCGGTTTCTGGCGCGCAATCAGCCAGGAGCCTTGTTCGCCGCTTCCCGCTTCGCCGACAATCTCGAAATCCGGCTCCTGCTCCAGGATAGCGCGTAGCCCCTCGCGGACTACTTTGTGGTCGTCAATGATGACAATACGGTGTTTCATAGCACGACAATTCAGGCGTTGCCCAAGGGAGGAGGGAACGCAGATGGCGCAGATGCACGCAGATATACGCAGATGTTTTCTTGTGCCGGTTTGCGGGCGTCAATGAC
>DRKV01000279.1 GCA_011051635.1 Chloroflexota bacterium
CCGAAGAGTGGACAATCATGGCCGTCTGGCCGCTGGCGAAGTCGGTGGGAGCCTGTCCCCAGACGCCCTGGACGCCTTCCGGCATGGCACCATAGACGTGGGAAAGGTCAATGTAGAACTGCACCGCTTCGATAACGTCGGGATTGTCGAAATACACTTCAGTATCGCTCTCACCGACGATATTCTGCCCGCTGCCGATGGCAAGCGGCTGGAAGAGCCAGTAAGGCCAACCCGAGGGATATTCGAGACCCCACCGGGTAACGGTATCCCCGTCTTTGACGGTCAAAGCCTGGGCAGCCTCCGCCCAACTCTGCCAGGAGTTCGGAGGTTCAAGGCCGGCATCATTGAACAAGTCGGCGTTGTAATACAGCACTACGTCGCTGCGCTGGAAAGGCAAACTCCAGATTTTGCCGTCGTAGGTGGAATTTTCCAAAAAAGCGGGGAAGAAATCGCCCAGGTAGGCGTCTTTGTCGGGCATCTGGTTGAGGTAATCATCCAAAGGCACGATGGCATCGGCATTGATGAGGTCGTACAAGGCCGTGCCAAGCAGAACCGCCATGGCCGGGGGCTCCGCCCCGCCATCAATGGCGGTCATGATGGCCGTGTAGGTATCGCCATAACCGCCGGAGAAAACCGGCTCCACGGTGATATCCGGATTCTCAGCCTGGAAATCGGCGATGTACCCCTTGATGATGTCAGCAATCGGGGCATCCACCGCCACGGGATAGAAAAACTGAATGGTGACCGGTTCCGCGGGAGCCTCTGTCTCAGCCGGGAGCGCTTCTTCAGTCTGCGCTGGAGCAGGGGCCTGTGTTTCCGCGGGCTGGGCAGGTTCCGGCGTGGCCTTCGGGGCGCAAGCACCCAACACCAGAGTCAGCACCAGCAAAACAATCGCAAAAGTCTGTTTCTTCGCCATACAATACATCTCCTTTTCGTACACAATACGACGGACTGCGTACAGCAGTCCACAACGCAAAACACGGAGGGAATTATAACCCCGTTTAGCGCTTTCCCCGTGTCCGTTGGACACTTTAGGAGCATTCGCGGAGCGTTACGGCAGCATCACATTGCAGAAGCGTTAAGAAATCATACCAATATACCATTGGAAAATTTTAACAATTTCTGTATAATGGAGACGGTACGGAAACAAAGGGTCGTCTTACTCCTTTTTTTCTCCCTGCCCGGCACAGAAACAGCCCCGCGAAACCCTCTACGGGGGAAACGCCACGCTCCACCGTACCGCACAATCCGCCTGAACATCACCAGATACCGCTGTATCGCGAGGGTACGCGCTTATGTCCAAACATATTTTGTGGATTGAAGGGAAACGCATCAAAACGCAGGATTTCGTCACCCGCCTGCGCAAGAAGAATTTCAACATCACCGTCCTCCCAACCGGACAAGCCGCGCTCAACTGGCTGGAGGAGAACACCGTCGGGGCTGTGGTGGTCAACGCTGCCTCTCTCGGCTCCAACGGGAAAGGTATCTGCCAGCGGCTGCGGAAACACTTTCCCCACGTATCCATCCTCCTCATCCTCTCCCCCGATTTCCCCCTGCCCCCCGAAACCAACGTGGCGCACGAGACTCTCGTCCTGCCTTTCACCACTCGCAAACTGTTCAACCGTCTCAACAGCCTCCTGCCCGCCGAAAACGGGCACACTATCGCCGCCGGGCCTATCCGCCTGGATACTGACCACAACATGGTTGAATGCCATGGACGCCGTACCCACCTCACCCCTCGTCTCGCCAGTTTGCTGCAAGCCTTTCTCAAACACCCCGGCAAAGTTCTCAAACGCGAAGAACTCTTCGCCCAGGTGTGGGAGACTGCCTACACGGGCGACACGCGTACCCTCGATGTCCACATCAGTTGGCTGCGCCGGGCTATCGAAGAGACCCCCCGCAAACCCCGCTACCTGAAAACCATTCGCGGGCTGGGCTACCGCCTGGACGTATGACCCTCACGTTTCCAGCACCACGCGGCGGGTTTCGCCGGTGATTTTGCGGAAACGCACACAAACCTTCCCCCCCACCCCCGACAACCGAAGACGCGTCCCTATCTCCCCCTTGCGCCACGGGCGGACGGCCTGCGCCGCGCTGCGAAAAACGCGCCCGTCCCAGTTCGGGTCAACCTCCCAGTAGAAGAGCGAAGGGGGGATGGCTGCCCTCTCCAGGGTCACCGCGCCCCCCAAAAGGGAGTCGGCTTCCCAATGGGGGCGCGGCCAATCCCCTGCGGGGGACGAATCTCCCTTTGGGGCGGCTTCCGTCTCCTGAATCAGCGCCGCCTCCCCAGAGAATTCCGCCAAACGCGCCTGGAGAGTGAACACCGCCCTCGGAGAAGCATCCGCGGCCACAAAGCGCCGCCCCAACCGGGCCGCCACCGCCGCCGTCGTCCCCGACCCGCAGAAGAAATCCCCCACCAGCCCGCCCTCCGGCGAAGAAGCCTTGACGATGCGCTCCAGGAGGGCCTCCGGCTTCTGGGTCGGGTAGCCGGTGCGCTCGGAGTGCAGACGCGCCACCACGGGGAAGTACCACCAGTCTTCGGGAACCTTGCCGCGCCCCAAATCGGGCACTTTGCCAAAACCGGCCTTCGGCGAAGAGCGAAAAGTCTTCACCGTGTTGGGGTTGTACGGCTCGCGCACCGCGTCGGCGTCGAAGTAGTAATCCTTGCTTTTGGTGTAGGCCAGGATGGTATCGTGCTTGCGGTTGAAGGCCGAGCGGATGGGGGAGGGACCGTGATACACCCACACAATTTCGTTCAGCAGGCGTTCTGCCCCGAAAATCTCATCCAGCAGCAGACGGGCGTAAGCGTTGGCATGCCAGTCCAGATGCAGGTAGAGCGTGCCGCGGGGCGAGAGCAGGCGGTGCATCAGGCGCAGGCGGGGGTACAGGAAGGAAAGATACGCGTCCAGGTCGGGCCAGTGGTCGGCGTAGCCCTCGGCCAGTTCCCAGGCGGAGGGACGGCGGGAGTCCTCCCCGC